>DASRSD010000080.1 GCA_035656635.1 Pirellulales bacterium | reverse complement strand
AATGAACGTCACCAAAAACACAGTGCCGGAAGTCAAAATGGTCCGCGACAATGTTTGGTTGACCGCCTGGTTAATCATGTTCGCAGTGAGATCGGGACTTTTCCCGCGAATTTCGCGAATTCTATCGAATACCACAATAGTGTCGTTGATAGAGTAACCCACGATGGTGAGCAGGGCGGCCACCACCTCCAGACTAATTTTAAATGGGTCGACCTGCAAAAAACCGAGCGGACCCGCCAGCCAGTAACTTAACGCCAGCGCGCCCACGGCAATAAAGACGTCATGAATCAGCGCCACAATGGCCGCCAAGCCGAAAATCAAATTCTGAAATCGGATCCAAATATACGCGGCCACCAGAATATTGCTTATGCCCAGCGCGTAATACGCGGTGGTTTCGGTGTCGCTGGCCACTTTGCCCCCAATGTTGTTGGCCGTGGGAAACACCGGTGTCTCGGCAAGTTGTTGCCGCACGTTGCCGAGCAGCTTCTCGGTTTGCTCGCGCGGCAATGAAGCGCGCACCGTCCAATCTTTCACCGTGATGCTGCTGCCCGGGGTGTAATCTGGATCGGAACTCGATAAATCGAACACCGCTTCCGGCAGTTGGGCAGCCGTGCGGGCATCATTCAGCATGGTTTCCAATGAAACGTAATTGATGCCATCGGGAAAGTGGAGTTTGGCGACCGTGCCGATTTCCGAAGCCGTTGCTTCTTTCGGAGTAGAGTCTTGATCTTTGGCGGCATCTTTTCCAGCGGCATTTTTCGAAGTCGCGTCTTTGCCGCTGGCTTGCTTAGCGGCGTCATTTTTGGGGGCGGCCTGTTTTGCTCCCGCGTCCTTAGTTTCCGAATTTTTGGCCCCGGAATCTTTGGTGCCGGCGCTTTCGTCCTCGGATTTGGCGTCCGTCGCTGCGGCCGAAGTATTTTCCGACGATGCCGGCGCGACCGAGGCAATTTCCATCGAATACATTTTCAGCTCGCCGGAGAAAATGCTCTTCAATTTATCTTTGAGCGCTTTAATCGCCTCAACATTCGATTTTTCTGTTCCCTTCTCGCCTTGATACGATGTATCAATGTTAAAGTGCGTGTCGTGCTCAGCCGTGTCGTTGCTGGCCACGGCGCTGACGGAAACGTCGGGCAATTTGGCCTGGGTTACCTTTTCGCGCACCAATTTAATGTCTGTCGGCTTGTTGAATACCACTTGCACAGCGGTGCCGCCGGTGAAGTCGATGCCGAACAAGCCGGCTCCCCCCAGCAATCCTGCTTCGCGGCATACGGCGGCTCCCATGCCAATGACAATGGCCGTGACCGAAATCGTCATCCACCGCGGCATCCATTTCACAAAATCGAATTGCGTTTTGCCGAAAATGTGCATCATGCTTAATTTATTCAGCCAGTGTTGACGCTCGGCAACGTCGAACACAATCCGCGAACAATACACGGCGGTGAACAAATTCAAAAGCAAACCTAACACCAGCGTAGTGGCAAAGCCGCGCAATTGGTCGGTTCCAATCACAAACAACACAATGCCGGTAATTAGCGTTGTGCAGTGCGAGTCGATAATGGTGGTCATGGCCCGGCCAAACCCATTGCGAATGGCCATCCGCAGCGCCGCCCCGCGCTCCTGTTCTTCCCGCATGCGCTCGTAAATGAGCACGTTGGCATCCACGGCCATACCAACGCTAAGCACCAAGCCTGCCAAGCCGGCCAGCGTGAGGTGGGCTTTAATGAGAATCATCACCGCCATCACCAGCACTAAATTCATCAGCACCGCCAAATTGGCGACAAGGCCGCAGAAGCGGTAATAAATTTGCATGAAAATCAGCACCGCCACGGTGGCCAAACCCATCGACCACGCGCCGGCCTTAATGGTGTCGGTCCCCAATTGCGCGCTGGCCGAATATTCCGAGACGGGAATTTTGCTGAGCGCGGCGGGCAAGCTGCCGGCGTTCAAAATGTCGACCAAAAACTGCACTTGTTCCGGCGTAAAATTGCCCGTGATTTGTCCCTGGTTGCTGATTCTTCCACGGATGGAGGGCGCCGATTTCAAGACACCATCCAGCACAATGCCCAACTGATAGGCCAGCGTGCCGTTGGGATCCGGCAAATGGGTGCCGGTCAAATCACCAAACAGGCCCGCTCCTTCAGAATTAAACGAGAACGACACCATCGGCCGTCCCGATTCCGTGTCACTGGCCGGCGCGGCGCGGGACAGATAGTGACCGTCCACGTCGCCAGGGCTGACAATGACCAATCGTTCCCATTCTCCCTTTTTATTTTGCCGAGCGATGGTGGAGGGTTCCTTCAACATCGATTCGTTGGAGAACTCCGGCTGAGTCGAGTCGACCGGCACCCACTGGCCGACAATTTCGTCTTGGCCATCGGCGTTGACCATTTTCACATCATGCCCCGGCGTCTGGTCGGCCAGCTCAATGTACTTGCGATGCTTAGGCGCAGCCGGATTGGCCAAAATGCGGAACTGCATGGCGCCGGCCGTGCTGATTTTATCTTTAATCAAATCAACTTCCGCCGGCTCGGCCTGCGGAATAATAACTTCCACCCGGTCGGTGCCCATGCGGCGCACGGTCACTTCTTTTTGTCCGCCGGGATTCACACGCTTGCCGATGGCCGAGGTCAGCCGGTCCATGTCGACCGTGCGCGTGTTGCGCACGCCATACACCAGCACTTGCTGGCCGGCTCGAATGGGTCGGGCTTCCACTAGCAATTCCGCATCGGCCAAGCGGATTTTGGAAATCTGCTGCTCCACTTTGGCCGTTTCCGCGGGATCGGCCCCCGGCAGCGTTACCTCCAATTGCCCGGAGTCCTCGTTGGAGCCCACCGTGGAAGTGAACCCGGCATCTTGCAATTCTTTGTGAACTTGATCGGCGACATCGGGCAAATTGACCGTGCTAGTTTTCGATTGATCGACTTCGTACACCAAAATTACGCCGCCGCTTAAATCGATGCCCAAACGCGGGGGCCAGCCAACCAGGCAAATGGCAATGCCGGCCGTGATTGCAAAGATCAGCAGCCCAATCTTCCAGGCATAATCGTTCATCCGAATTTTTTTGGCGATCGATTGCCCCAGCAGGAAGGGCATAATAATTACCACCAGGGCAATTAAAAAGCCAAACCACGCCTGGTGATACCAGGGGATCGATGGCCCGGCAGCCGCCGCAGCCGAAGTTGCCGCCGCGGCAGCCGGTGCAGTAGCTTGGGCGAACAATGCAATCATGGAGTGAAGCGTCGACATGGCGTGTTCCAATCCTTTGATAGGCAACGGAGAGAAGAGCGTGAGCCAGGTTCTTTCGACTCAGCGTTCGATTTCCCTCCGTGGTGATTTGCTTTCGATTTTGGTCACTTCGCTTCTGTTTCGCTTTGCTCGACCACCACCCGGGCGATGGCGCCAAACGTGACATCCAGCTTGGTATTGGTGGTCTCGTCGACTTTAATGGTTACCCGATCGGCATCCCGTTGCACGTTCGCCACGACCCCATAAATGCCGCCAATGGTGACCACTCGATCGTTCTTTTTTAGCGCTTCCAGCAGGGCTTTATGATCCGCTTGCTTGCGCTTTTCGGGGCGCATCATCAGAAAGTAAAACAGCACAAAAATCAGAATCAGCGGAAACATCATTTGCACAATGCTTCCGCCCTGCGACCCGGCAGCGCCGCCCCCGGCGGCGGGAGCTTTCTCGTCAGCAGCCAACAGCAGTACAAAATTTACACAGCTATAAACGGCGGTCGGCACGGGGTTCCCCATGGGTGACACGGAATGGAAATCGCCCGGTAGTCCAGGGCGAATTGCGTATCTTAAGCCTTTGCGGCGTATAGGGGAAGGGCAGGGGAAAGCAATGCCGAATGACAACACGAAGTGGCGGAGCTAAATGCCAATGACCAAATTGTTATTCTTCACACGGGTCATTGATTTGGGACCACGGGTCATTGATCTGCAAAGCCGCCGTTGCTCCAGCGCAGTAGTTTCGCGGCCTTAAACTCCACAAACCGATTCTCTGCAATTGCCTGGCGTGCTTCGGCGAGCAAGCGTTGATAAAAAGTAATGTTATGCGCCGTGAGCAGCACGGGCCCCAGCATTTCGTCCGCCATAAATAAGTGCCGCAAATAACCGCGGCTGCGGCGACAGGCAGGGCAGGGGCAACCTTCTTCCAGGGGTCGCGGATCGTCGGCAAATTTTTGATTGCGCACTCGCAAAGTGCCGGTGTTGGTGAAGGCCATCGCATTGCGACCATTGCGCGTGGGCAATACGCAATCGAACAGATCGATGCCCCGCGCAATGCCTTCCAATAAATCTTGCGGCCGGCCCACGCCCATCAAATACCGCGGCTTATCGTCAGGCAATGCGGGCACGCTTTCTTCCAGAATACGGTACATTTCTTCCGGGGGTTCGCCCACGCTCAATCCGCCCACCGCGTAACCGGGAAAATCGAGTTGCCGCAGTGCTTCGGTGCACTCGATGCGCAACTTTACATCCAGGCCGCCTTGCACGATGGCAAATTGGGCCTGATCGGCTCTGCGATGCGCCGCTTGGGCGCGCTGGGCCCAGCGAATGCTGCGCTGCATGGCGTCGTGCAAAATGTGCGTTTCGTTGGGCAGCGCCACGACGTGATCCAGCACCATGGCCACGTCGCTCCCCAGTGCTTCTTGAATTTGCACCGCCCGCTCCGGAGAAAGCTCCACGAGGTTGCCATCCAGATGTGAGCGAAACGCGGCGGTTTGCTCCGTAATTTTCACATTCGCCGCCAGGCTGAACACCTGAAAGCCGCCGCTGTCGGTTAGGATGGGGCCGTCCCAACCCATAAACTGGTGCAGCCCTCCCAGTTGCTCCACAATTTTTTCGCCCGGCCGCAGCGCCAAGTGATACGTGTTGGCCAAAATCATTTGTGCGCCGGTCGCGCGCAGCATGTCGATCTCCAGCCCCTTTACCGTGCCTTGCGTGCCCACCGGCATGAAGGCGGGCATTTCCACCGGCCCATGCGGCGTGGTGAATGTCGACCGCCGTGCGGCGCAGTCCGCGTCGACCGAATGGACCCGAAATGAAAACGGCGGCTGGCTCATGGGGAGTGCATTATTTCGCACGCAGCAGCCGCCAGGCAATGATGAACAGCACGCCCCACATTAGATCGATGATGCCGGCAGCCAACATGGCATCGGGCACGCGCTGTTGGAAATACAATGCTACCGCCGCAATGCCGAAGCTGAATTTTTCAAGTACGGAGGGAAGCAGCATCGGGCGGAAGCGCACCGGATCTTGCGCCATGATTAAAAATGCAATTTGCCAGGCAATTCCCACGCCCAAAAAGCCATAAAAGAACTCCGGATGGCCAATGGCGGGAGGATGCTGCTCGTTAATGTGCCCTTCCATGAAATAATGCGGCACGAGCACAATCAGTCCGTAGATGCCGGCCAGACGAAGCGTCCAACGAGCGAATTTCACGCACCCTCCTTCACGTGATATTCCACGGCCCGGCCAGGCTTGCCGGGCATCAATCGCCGCGCAGCTTCAGATTCTTGGCCGTGAGTTTTTCGCGCACTTCGTTCAGGCTGGTGACGCCGAAGTTTTTGCACTCCAGCAAATCGTCGCCGGTCCGGCGCACCAATTCCCCAACGGTATTAATGCCCAAGCGCACCATGCACTTGCGGGCCCGCACCGAAAGCTGCAGATCGGTAATGGGCCGCTCCAGCAAGGCCTGCTCGTCGGGCGTAACAACTTCCGGCTCGTAAATGGGCTCCGGCACCGCCGCTTCTTTGGCAAACATCCCCAGCGACAACCCCTTGGCTGTCATCATTTCGCGAATTTCCACGAGCGAGGTTTCGCCGAAGTTTTTGCTGTTGAGCAAATCGTTCTCGGTGGTTTTGGCGAGCTCGCCGAGCGTCATAATGCCCATCTTTTGCAGGCAATTGCGGCTGCGCACCGAAAGCTCGAAATCGGTCACCGGCACGCTGAGCACCTGGCTGAGCCGATCGCGGCGGCGGCGCTCGTCTTCATCGTAGAACATGTCGCGCGAGGCGTTCACGTCTTTCAGATACAACCGGGCGCGCGGATGATTGGGAAACACATCCAAAATCCGCTGATAACATTGCAAGGCGCGGTCGTATAGATTGCGATCTTCATACAACACCCCCAGATTCAACAGCGAGCCGACATGCGCCGGATACCGGGCTACGGAGCGCTCGTACAAATCGATGGCCGTGTCGTCGTTGCCGTGGCGATCGTTTTCCATCGCCAAGCCGAACAACGCGCCGGCATGCTTCGGATCGTTCGCAACGGCCCGTTCAAACAAAGCAACCACTTCACTAGGGTTGCCCGACATGGCCGAGACCGTTGCCCCGCGCTGAAATAAATATTCTGCCGTTTGCTCCACGGCGCCGGAAAGCTTGTCGAGCACCTCCAGCGCCCCTTTCGGGTTGCCGGCGGAACGCAATACATCTGCTCGGGCCAAGGCGCAAGCGTCGGCGTCATAGCCGGCTCGGGCGGCGGCTTGATAGGATTCCATCGCCTGCTCGTGTAAATGCTGCGCAGCCTGGGTACGTGCCAAATAGAACAAAGCCAGCGCGCCGCCATCGCCTTTTTTCAATGTTTCAACGGCGCTGTTGTAACGGCCCAACAGAAAGTAACAAACGCCCAAGCGCACAGCGGCGGCCGGACTGCGGTCTTCACTGTCTTCGACTTCTCCTACCGCTTCGCGCAACAACCGATGGGCTCCTGGATCCTCGCTTAAAGCCCCCATCATTTGCTCCACTTCGCGCGGCCCAAACGTTCCATTCCCCAGGGCAATTTGTTTGATGTTTATTCCCGGTGCAGTCCCGACCATTCCGATAGACATAACTTCCACTCCGGCTTGCGGTTTTGAAAACTCGCCGACATATCGAATCTCATAATGTACCAAACCAGGCCTGCCTCGGGCAATCCCTGCGTGGCTGACGGTGGTGGTACCTGCGTGGCTAAATTTACGGCCGGCGTGGGCGAATTTCGGCAGATGCAGTCCGCTCCCAAGCTAAGGGCGCGATTCAAACTGTCCAACGAATGTGGTTGATGGGCATCCAGCGTGGTGCGGGAAACTTGATGACCGTTTTTACCCGAAATGCCAGCCGCTGAACCAGTCGCGCAGGTGCACAGAAATGTTGAACAGCGCAACTTTCACGCCGGCAAAGATATCTGATGTGCCGCGCAGCCAAGCAATGATCAACAGGCCCACCAGCGTAGCGCCGACAAACGTCGCCAATCGAGAAACGCTTTTTAAAATTCTGCGCACCGTCATACCCAAATATAGATCAGGCTATGGCCGGAGGCAGGGCCAAAGTTTTGCGTTTTCCCGCATGGGCGTTGGTTCTTCAGGATTTTGGCACCGCATCGCGGCATTGGATGAATTCGGCGGCAATGCTCACCGCAATTTCGCCCGGCTGATTCGTGCCCAGCGGCAATCCGATGGGGCAGCGGAACTGTTCGGCCAAATCTTTTGCCATGCCCGCTTCGATCAGCTCCCGCACCAGCACTTTGCGCTTGGCCTGGCTGCCGATAACACCGAGATAGGGCAACTGGAAATTCTGCGAGAGAATTGCGGCACCCTCACGCCGGCCCTCTCCCAAAGGGCGAGGGAGATTGCGTTCCAAAATCGCTTGTAAAATCGGCCGATCGGTCTTGTGTCCCATAGTCATGCAAATGACGTAATCTTCCGGCCGCAATTCGGAAACAAAATCTCGCGGCTCAGGCAGCAACACCGTGCGCAGCTTGGGGGAATGCGGCAGCTTGGCCAGCCATTCTTCCCGCTGATCGATGCAAATTAAGCGGCACTCCAAGAGCAGCAGCAACCGCACCAGCGCCTGGGCTACGTGGCCGGCGCCGAATACCACGATCCGCCACTCGTGGAAGTTGTACGCTTCAAACAACAGCTTCACCACGCCGCCGCAGGTCATGCCCACATCGCGCTGCAAGTTCCACTCCACGAGCGCACAAGTCGGCGAGCCGTTGGCCGCATGATTGAGCAACTCCTGCGCATGCCCGATGGCTTTGCTTTCCACCTTTCCGCCGCCGACCGTGCCGAACACGAGGCCCGACGTATCGATCAGCATTTTCGTGCCGGCATCCGAGGGAGTGCTGCCGACGGTTTCCACCAGCGTGACCGCCGCAAACGGCCGCCCCGCGGAAGAAAGCTCAGCCAGTTTTTCAACAAACTCGTGCGGAACAGCCATGGGTAAATCAATTAATTAAAATTCACCGCAGAGACGCGGAGTAGCAGAGAAGACAAAACATGAAAAACAATTAGGAAGCCAGGAAACCAGACAAGAAGTATTCATTGATAATGGCTGATGTAGCTTAACCGTTAATTCCCTTTCCTGCATTCCTGGCTTCCTTATAAATTCTTTGCCGCATTTGCGTTTATTTGCGTTGATTCGCGGCCATTTCCTCTCCGCGTCTCTGTGTCTCTGTGGTGAAACTTCCATTGGCGGTTTTGGTGCTGGCCGGTCGCCGCGGCTGAACCAGCGTTAAGCAGCGCAAAATTTCTTCCCCCGTCGCCGGCAAGCGCAGTTCGCTGGCCACAGCCTGCGAAACGCAACCGAGCGCATGCTTCACCGCCGTCCACACGCACGTGGCGTGCATCAACGGCGGCTCACCCACCGCCTTGCTGCTGGCTACGTTTTCCGTGTTATCGTCGTTGGGAAACAAGTCGCAATTGAACACCGGTGGCACGTCGGTCACGGCCGGAATTTTGTACGTGGTCGGCGAGTGCGACAGCAACTCTCCGCGCTCGTTGTACACCAGGCATTCGCCGGTCACCCAGCCCATGCCTTGGATAAACCCGCCAATGATTTGCCCCATGTCCACGCCGGGATTAATCGATCGGCCAATATCCATTAGCATGTCGACGCGCGGCACGGTCAACTCGCCGGTGAAGCGATCGATTTTCACCTCCGCCACCGCCGCTCCCTGCGTGAAATAAAAGAATGGATTGCCGCACCCGGTTTCGCGATTGAAATCGACCCCCGGCGTGGCGTAAAACCCACGGGCGCCCAAATCGACCCGTTCTCGCCGGGCCATTCTGCAAAATTCGCCAAACGGAATGCGCCGCTGTGGATGGCGAACGTCAAACACCTGGCCATCTTCAAAGGCGATGCTATTGGATGATTCGCTCAAGCCCAACTCGGTGGAAGCCAACTGCCGGGCGGCGAACATGGCCATTCGCGATTTAATTTGCCGGCAAGCGTTCACGGCGGCGGCGCCGTTCAAATCGGTTCCGGCTGAGGCGGCGGTGGGCGAGGTGTTGATATTTTTTTCGGTCGACGTAGCCATCACCACCACGCGTTCCAGCGGCAGGCCAAACTCGTCGGCCACCAGTTGCCGGACTTTCACATACAGCCCTTGCCCCATTTCCGTGCCGCCGGTGGAAACCTGCACCGTGCCGTCGTGATATACGTTGACCAGCGCGTTGCCTTGATTCAAAAATTTCGTGGTGAACGAAATCCCAAACTTCACCGGCGACAACGCCAGCCCACGCAACCATAGCCGGTCGGTCTGGTTGGTTGCTTCAATTTCTTTCAGCCGGCGCTGGTATTCGCTGGTGTTGGCCAACTGCGCCAATATTTCCGGCAGATGATTTTTCTTGAACAGTTGGCCGTAGGGCGTAATATTGCGGTCTTCGGTGCCATACAGGTTTTGGACCTGCACGTGCAAGCTGTTGATCGACCGCCCACTGCTGGGCAAGCCAGCAGTGGCACCTGCGAGAATAATTTGGCCGTCGTGGTGGATCTTGCCGTTGGCTTGTCCATCGTGCGGCGCCTCACCATTGTGTGCCGCACTATTTAACCCTGAGGCGCGAGATTTCAAGTAGCCCGCCACTTCATGAATCATGTTCTCCGTGGCGGCAATGCCTTGCGGGCCGCCAAAGCCGCGGAAGGCCGTGTTGGGCGGATAATTGGTAAAGCACACCTGACCCCGGATTTCGATATTCGGGAAGTAATACGAATTGTCGGTGTGGAGCATCGTCCGTTCCATCACCGAAGTAGAAAGATCGGCCGCCGCGCCGCCGTCGGAATAATATTGCACTCGGTAAGCTAAAATGCGGCCGTCGTCGTCAAAGCCCACTTCCCACTCGGCCCGGTAGGCGTGCCGCTTGCCGGTGGAGCACATGTCGTCGTCTTTGTTGTAAATCACCCGGGCGGAGCGGCCAGTTTTTTGCGCCACCAGCGCGGCCATCACCGCCGGTATGCTTCCCTGCGTTTCCTTGCCGCCGAAGCCGCCCCCCATGCGCTTGCAAATGCAGACCACCTGGTGCATGTGCAGACCCAGCGCCTCGGCCACCACATGCTGCGTTTCGGTGGGATTCTGCGTGGAACTGTAAACCACCATTTCCCCTTGTTCGCCGGGATACGCCAGCGCCGCCTGCGATTCCAAATAAAATTGCTCCTGCCCCAAATTATGAAACACGCCGGACAATCGATGCGGCGCCGTTTTCATTGCCGCGTCCACATCGCCCCAGGCAATCCTTCGCGCCGGACCAATGAACCGCTTCAATTCTACAGCCAGTTCAATCGACAAAATCGGCTCGCTGGCGGTCACGTTGATTTTTACCAGCCGCCGCGCTTTTTCGAGCACCGCGCGTGATTCCGCCGCCACCACCACCACCGGCTGGCCGACGTACAGCACTCGATCTTTCGGCAGCACCGGCTCGTCGCAAATAATCGCGCCGAAAATGTTTTTCCCCGGCAAATCATCGGCCGTGAATAGGGCCGCCACGCCGGGCAGCGCTCGGGCAGCGGATAAATCGATCGATTCAATCAACCCGCTCGCCACCGGGCTGCCGACAAAGCCCACGTGCAACTCGTCGACGCGCGCCGGCATGTCGTCAATATACGGAGCCGCTCCGGTCACATGACCAACAGCCGAATCGTGCGGAATGGGTTTGCCAACGTGAGGCATAAAGTTCACAACCAGTTTGATTTCACCACGGAGACACAGTAGAGACAGCGGGAAAGAAACTTATAAGGAAGTCAGGAATGCAGGAAAGGAACGCATGGAACTGACATAAGCAACATCCTTATTCTCTTTCCTGGTTTCTCGGCTTCCTAATAATTTTCAGGTTTTGTCTTGTCTGAATCCGGATAGTTCAGACCCACTCTTCTCCGTGTCTCTGTGTCTACGTGGTAAAATATTGACTTAGACCGACGCCATTTCATGTTCGTGATAAAACTTCAAAAGCACGTTGCGCGCTAACTGAAAACGATAATCCTGGCTGCCGCGCACATCGCTGATGGGCGTAATCTCGGCCACGGCCACGTCGCCGGCTTCTGCCATCGTTTCTGCCGTGATCGCTCGCCCCTCTAGGAATTGTTCGGTCTTTCGCAGCCGCAGCACAGTTGGCCCCACGGCCCCATAGGCCAAGGCCGCGTGCGAAATCGTTTCACTAGCCAATTCCAGGCGCAGGGCAGCTGTGAATGTGGAAATATCCAAATCGCGCCGCCGCGACACTTTGTACAGCCGCAGCAATTCGCCGGGACAGGGCAGGGGAATGCGAATGCTCACCAGCAGTTCATCTGGCCGCAAATCGAATTTCTTATAGCTGTGATAAAACTGATTGATGTTCACAGTGCGGCGCCCCGTCGGCCCGGCCAACTCCAGCTCCGCCTCCATGACGAACAAAAACGGCAGCGAATCGGCAATGGGCGATGCGTTAATGATGTTCCCGCCGATCGTTCCCACGTGCCGAATTTGCGGCGAGCCAAACACCGACACAATTTCCGCGAACTCCGGCACTTCGCTGCGACACAGCTCCAGCAATTGCGTCCACGTAGCCCGTGCTCCCGCCACAATTTGGCGGGTGCCCGCGATAGATTCCACGGCCAATTCTTCCAACTCCACCACGCGGTTCAAATCTAAAAACGTGGCTGGCGCAATCACCCGTTTGTTCAATTGCACGCCGACGTCGGTCGCCCCGGCGATAATTTTTGCTTGCGGATTTTCTCGTCGAAACGCTACGGCCTGGTCAATCGTCGTGGGGCCATAGGCGCGACGCTGCATTCCACCATCTGCGAACTGCAAATCGAGTACGTCATTGCGGAGCGCACTCAGTTGTTCCAACATTGCCGCCGGCGGATACAAATCGTTCAGCGTCGAAGTCCCGGCCGCCACAGCCTGCAAACCTGCTTTCAAAATCGTTGTGTATCCGGTACAGCGGCACAAATTGCCCGTCAGTTCATGCCGCCACTGTTCTTCGCTGGCGGCATGGCCATTGCACGTTTCGCACACGCCGTGCATGGCCATCACAAAGCCGGGGGTGCAAAAGCCGCATTGCGAGCCGTGGCATTCCACCATGGCTTGCTGCACGGAAGTCAGACGCGGCTCGTGGGAATGGCTTGCTGGAGGATTACCAAGACGAGCGCTCAGCCCGCCAATTCCTTCTACCGTAACCACATGCACGCCATCGAGCTGGAACATTTGCCGAATGCAAGAATCGATGGGCCGGTACCGAAGCGCTTCCCCCTCCGGCTGCCCGACCAGCACCGTGCAGGAGCCGCAATCTCCTTCGGAGCAAACAATTTTGGTGCCGGTCAGCCCGCGACGGTAGCGGAGAAAATCGCTGAGGCTGAGGAAGCAATCGCTGCCGTAAACCTCGTGTCGATTTCCATTGAGAAATAGAACGAGATGATCGCGAATGGCCATGTGGGGACTTGTACCAAAAGGCCGATGCTGCCGGCGGCAAACCACGCGCGCGGTTTGTCGGCAATGCTCGGCCGCCTGTCCTTAAATATACTTTACCCTGTCGCTAAGTAGAACGGCTGGAACAGGAACTGGCCGTTTGATTTCTGGCAGTAGGCCGGCGAGAAAACCCCGTTTCCCTTATTGGGGGGTAACCTGATCCGCGTTAGTCCGTCTGTGGGGGGAAGCTTAGACCAAGAAAAAACCCAAGCTCTGGGCCGTGTTGAGCCAAAACTTGGGTTGAAGCCGGCCCCGGGAATCGAACCCGGAACCTACGCATTACGAATGCGTCACTCTGCCAATTGAGCTAGGCCGGCAATGAAACTCTGTTGATTGTAAGCGGAGCGAAAATCCGCCAGTTCCTCTAAAAACACCGTAGAAGATGCCCTCCGGGCCGTCAATAGCCGAGGGTGTTTTTCGAGCGGCCGCCGCCGGTCGATAAAACCGTGCTCTGGGCGGCAGTTTCGGCCGGCGATGCAATCGAGGCGCCGTCACTCGCATTTGGCGCCGCTGTGGGCACTGCAGTGTGCAAGGGGGCGCTGGTTGCAGCCGGCGCGGCCAGCACTGCAGTTCTGCCCGCTGCACTTGGTACTGCGGCGGAGGCCGCACTGGGTCCAACGGCCGGAGCCACGCCCGGTGCTTGGTCCAACATCGGCACGGTCATGTCGGTAATCATCACTTCAGCCACGGCTCGCAGGTCAATCGCGTTATCAATGCTTTCTTGTATTTGGTGCTTCAACCGGCCCAGCGCCGGCTCGTCAAATTCCAGGCCATGGGCGTTTCGCAACAGCCCTTCAATGCTCTCGCGCACTCGGAATTCGTGCGAGGTCATGCGCGTGCGGGCGGCAGCATCCAAATCGTCGAGAAACCGCACGTGCAAATCGAATTTTCCGGGCACGGTGCGATCGCCGCTATCGCCTGCCATCACGGAAAAAGTGCCGACCGTGAATTCCGGCTGAACGGGCGCCTTGGCAGCCGACTTTCGCAAGATCACAAAAATCACGGTGTGCACCACCAACGAACCCACGACAATTGCCACTAGCCAGCGGCCTATCTTTGCCGATTTCCACCACGGCTTGGCAGCCGGGGCTTTAGCAGGCGCATCGGCAGACGTTTTTTCTTTAGGGGCTTCGGCCATGTTCGGCAAAGTGATGACGTGGTTTCAAACGATCTTCGTCTGCGGCATCCCTAGGATGTGGGCGAGGGCAAACCCGAAGACTATACAAGGCTAGCACGCCGTTTGGACGGAAAAAGTGGAAGAATTGGCGCGAAAAAGAGTCGCCTAGGATCGAATTAGGCGAGCGCAAAAAAATCGGGGTCCCTGACGTGTCAATGACGCATTGACCGTGCCAGATGGTCAGGGGCAAGGCAACCATCTAGCCAAACCCGTCAGAGACCCCGCGGGCCATCAAATTGATGTTGGCGGAGCCAAACGGTGTTGACTTAATGCAACCACCGTGCCGCCTGTGCTGGCAACCGGTCGCATTGGGGCCTTTCGATTCGCCATATCCACAGCATATTTAATGAGTTACGATAATTGCATAAAATAATTTCGTGGATATTTTCGCGCTCGCCGGGGCGGATCGACTTGCAACACCTGTCGAATATTACTGAAGTAAGCTGCAGCGGTTCGTTATAACTCGACCTTGCTCGAGCTGCTTCAATCTGGTGTCCCGAACTGAGATTCCCACGGAGCTCGATTCGCCGCAGAGGGCCTGTCCACTGCTTATTGGGTGATTAGTTTGAGCGATCAAACACCAACGCCGCAGCCGCTTCCGACCACGGCCAAAACGGTGCTGGTATTTGCCAATCCGACGGCCGGCAGCGGCAGTCGACGAGCGGCCCTGGAACAGCTTTGCCGCGAATTATCCAGCCGCCAATTGGAGCCCCGACGGATCGATTCGCTCAATGAACTCGCCAGCGAATCCGCAACCCTGCAGGCCGGCGGCCAACTGCGGGCCATTGTTTCCGCCGGCGGCGACGGTACCGCGGCCGAAATTGCCAACCGCACTTCGCCGAGTACGCCGATCGCCATTTTCCCGATGGGAACCGCGAATTTACTGGCCGGTTACTTGGACATTTCCCACGATCCGACACGGATGGCACACATCATTTCCCAGGGACATGTGCGATTTTTCGATGCCGGCCGGGCCAATGGCCGACTGTTTTTGCTGATGGCTGGCATCGGATTCGATGCGGAAGTGGTTCACCGAGTCCATTCGGCCCGAACAGGTAACATTCGTGGCTGGGCCTATGCCAAACCAATTTGGCAGGCCATTCGTAATTATCAGTACCCGCCCCTGCGGGTGTACTGCGCCCGGAACAGCGAAGTGCGCAATAGAGAAGTAGGGGCAAGCGGCGTCGTTGCCGGTCCGATCCCCTCGGCCGGCAACGACTATGCCGAGCGGCACAGCGCGGGCCTGGGAGGCGAATTGATGGACCACAGCTGGCCGCAACGGGCCACTACCGAGGCTGCGGCGTTGGCCGGGAGCACGGCCGCCTCCGAAGTGGAAAATGACGGTTGGTTGGAGCCGATTGCGTGTCGCTGGGCATTTGTGTTCAACATCTCGCGCTATGCCGGGGGATTGAATTTTGCGCCCGCCGCCAACGGTTGCGACGGCCAGCTCGATTGGTGTACTTTTCAGCACGGCGGCTTACTGGCCGGTTTAAAATATTTGGGGGCAATTGTGCGCGGCCGGCATCCAGAATTGCCGGAGTGCATCACCGGGTGCGGCGTGCGTTTTCGAATTGAATCGGACCAGCCAGTTCCTTACGAGCTGGATGGCGACCCCGGCGGCATGCTTCCGTTAACGATCGAAATTGTTCCGCAGCGATTGTGCTTGCTTGTGCCGGAAAATTGGCCGCCAGCTTCAATTAAAATAGATTAGTCGTGCGGCACGGGAACCCCTAAGCGGTTCGGAGCAAACCGACGTTGTCATTTCGGGCTGGCTCGTCTGCGGTTTATTGCTGTTGGCTAAATTGTTATGCTCATCGGCGTCGAACTCTGCTGAGAATTCGCTACGAAAATCATAGGCGGTTTCTGTGCCGAACCAACCTGCCATCATCGGACCCTATCGCTGCGGCCGCGGCCAACCGTTGCTGTTGATCGCCGGCCCGTGCGTCATCGAAACGCCGGAATTGACGCTCTCCATCGCCACACGGCTGAAAAAAATCACCCAGAGCTTGCCCGTGCAATTGGTGTTCAAAGCCTCGTTCGATAAAGCCAATCGCACAAGCGCCAACTCGTTCCGCGGCCAGGGACTGGAAGCGGGCTTGGAAGTTTTGGCGAAGGTGAAAGCTGAAACTGGCTTGCCCGTAACTGCCGATATTCACGAATCGCACCAGGCGGCTCCGGCGGCCGAAGTTTGCGATTTGCTGCAAATTCCCGCCTTTTTGTGCCGGCAAACCGATTTGCTTGTGGCTGCTGCGCAAACCGGCCGCGCCGTCAACGTGAAGAAAGGGCAGTTCGTCGCCCCATGGGATATGAAGCATGCCCTCGCCAAGTTGGAATCGGCCGGCTGCCAAAATATTTTACTGTGCGAGCGCGGCACGTTCTTCGGCTACGGACGCTTGGTGAACGACATGCGCGCCATTCCCGAAATGCAATCGCTGGGCGTGCCTGTCGTGTTCGATGCCACGCACAGCGTGCAGGAGCCGGGAGGCTTGGGCGCGAAAACCGGCGGCAATCGGGCGATGGTGGAACCACTGGCCCGGGCGGCCACCGCTATGGGCGTAGACGGTTTGTTTTTCGAAACGCATCCCGAGCCCGACAAATCTCCCAGCGACGGCCCGAACATGGTTCCGTTAGATCAATTCGCTGCATTGCTCGAACGAATGTTGCGCATCCATGAGACGGTCGAGAAACTGGACTGAATTATTTTATGGCCGAGAACCAGCCACAACGCGGCAGCAAATTTTTTCGCATGGCAATGCGGTTGTCGCTGATTGGCTGCACGGCCGTCGCGGCTGGATGCGGCGCAACGGCTGGGCCCTCCGCGTCTTCCTCTTCCCCGGCACCGGCGACGAACGTGGCCACGCCGCTGGCCGGGCAATCGCAATATCGGGGCGAGTTGCTGCAAAGCGCCGTTGGTCTGTTGAATTCGCCGGAGCAATTCGACGACGATGCCCAAGCTGCTGCACAACTGGTCGAGCGCTTCAACCAGTGGCGACGGCTGGCGCGAGGCGTTCAGCCCGGCGCATCTGAAAACAAACCCCAGGCCCCGGCCACAACCGATGACGAAAACGCTTTTCTCGCTGACAAGCACGATTCGCTGCTCGCGGCGTTGCCCGAAGCGCTGCTCAAACTACATGTTGTTCGGCATTTGAACGATGAGCCGTTCGACCCAGCCTACGATGGCAACTTTCTGCGCGAGGCGGCGGTGCTGCGCGACATTGCCAATGCTATCCAGCCGGAAAAGCTCGACGACGTTTCCGTCGCCCAAGCGCTGTTCGATTGGACCGTGCGGAACATTCAAATCGAAGCGCCCCCTGCAGCCGATGCCTTGCCTCTTGAGCAATGGGTGGCTCTGGAACAGCCTGTGGAAAACGCTTACTTCGGAACCGCCACGCCGCTGGGGCGGGCCTGGTTGTTCATGTTGCTGGCCCGACAACGCGGTTTAGACGTGGTGCTGCTGGCCACTCCCGATCCGCGCAACCCAGACCAGCCGCGTCCCTGGGTTACGGCGCTTTTAAGCGAGGGGGAATTGTATTTGTTCGATTTCAGCTATGGGCTGCCGATCCCCGGCCCGGGTGGCAAGGGCGTAGCCACGCTGTCGCAGGCGGCGGCCGACCCCGCGGTGCTCAAGCAAATGGATGTTCCCGGCGACCGCATTTATCCGCGCAAGCCGGCCGATTTGCAAACAGTGACGGTGCTCATGGAAGCCTCGCCCGGCTATTTGGAGCCGCGGATGAAAATGTTGGAATCACACCTGACCGGACACGATCGGCTGGTGCTTAGCTTTTCGCCCACGGAATTGGCCGAGAAGCTGCGCGGAGTGAAACATATCGATCAAATCAAACTGTGGACCCAGCCGTATGAAGTCTTGGAGCAGCGCCGCAATGTCTCGATTCCGGTGCAACAGGCAGCCGGCTTGGAGAATATGCCGTTTACCATTCTCGCCGATCCGGAGCAATCGCGGCGGCAGCTACAACAGCCCGACGAGGAACAGACTCCGCGCCGCAAAGAACGCACCGTGCTGCCGTTGCGCTTGGGCCGTTACATGCAACTGCGGGGCCTGTTTGGTGGGGCCGATCGTCAGCCGCGTCCGGCCGGCGAGCAAGGCGGGGAACTCAGCGAAATTATGGAGAACGGCGCCAAGTATTATTACCTGCGCGCCTTGCCGACCCAGGAACAGCTCGACGACGTCAATCGAATGGTGCGCAATCATATTGAAATTTCCCCCGGCCGAGTGCTAACGCCCGAATTCGCCGCCGCCTTTCAGCAAAAGCGCGACGACGCAGCTTACTGGTTGGGCATTGTCGCATTCGAGCAGGGAGATTATCAGACCGCGTCCCAATTCTTCGGTCCGATGACGCTTGATGCGTATCCTGACGGCCCCTGGACCAACGGCGCTCGCTACAACTTGGCCCGCTCGGCAGAAGCACAAGGCAAAGTTTCCGAAGCAATTAAACTGTACGAAGCCGACAAATCGCCGCAGCGCTACGGCAACCGGTTGCGCGCGGCCCGTCTGAAAGAAAAAACGAGCGAGAAATCTGAAAAGCCAGCTCAGCCTCCGGCCAATTCACCAAAGAAATAGACCAACTCAACTTCGCTGCTTTTCGGCTTACTAATGATGCTTGTTCGCTGGGGCTGAGCCATTGGTCATTGGTGCTTGGTCATTTGGTCATTCATTCGGCCCGGACCGCAGCGCCCTTGCCGTTACATGGTTCTTACGATAAGATTTTAGGTTCGCTGGTTTTCAAACATCGTGGCCCGTACACAAGCCGGGCTGCACTTTCAGGCGCGGCGTTCTGCAAAAGCGGTCGGCTAAATTCGCGGGAAGCAGGCCAACGCCGGGACGGACGATCATGAAAAAAGACATTCATCCCAAATACATGAACACCGTGGTCAAATGTGGCTGCGGCAACAGCTTCTCCACACGCAGCACCGTGCCGGAGTTGAAGGTCGATATTTGCAACGTCTGCCATCCGTTCTACACGGGCAAGCTGAAATTTATCGACACGGCCGGCCGCATCGAAAAATTCAAGAGCAAGTTCACGGCCGGCTACGCCAGCCTGCAAAAAAAGAAGAAAAAAGAAACCCCGGCGCCCGAGCCCGCCGCCGCGGAATCTTAGCGCTCTTTCTTTAATTGCCTATCTGTGCAATGGTTAAGCCCAGTAATTGCAATCACTGGCTGGCTGCGCCAAGCGATTTGCTACCTGTTCGTAACTGCCCCGTGCCTCCGTGTCTCTGTGGTGAAATAAATCTGGTGAATTCGCCATGCGCGAAATGCTGGACGAAAAATTGGCGCGCTTCATCGAACTGGAACGGCAATTGTCCGATCCGGAAGTGTTGGCCAATTCTGCGCGCGTGGGCGCCATTGCCCGCGAGCACGGCACGTTAAATCGGTTGGCGACGAAATATCGCCGCTTCAAAGAGTTGAACCAGCAAATTGCCGACACCAACGAAATGATCAAAGGCGCCGATGCCGACCTGCGCGAACTGGCCGAATCGGAATTGCCTACGCTGCGGGCCGAGCGCGAAAAACTGTGGGACGAGCTCTTGGATATGACCATCGGCGGCGAAGACGCCAACCGCAATCGCTGCGTCATGGAAATTCGCGCCGGCACCGGCGGCGAGGAAGCCGCGCTGTTCGCCCGGGACTTGTACGACATGTACAAGCACTACTGCGAAGATCACGGCTGGAAAGTCGAACTCTTGGACATGAACCCGACGGAACTGGGCGGCTTTAAGGAAATTATTTTGGGCGTCGACGGCGACGCCGCGTTCCGGCACTTGCAATACGAAAGCGGCGGCCACCGGGTGCAGCGCGTGCCGGAAACGGAAGCCAAGGGGCGCATTCACACCTCTGCCGCAACCGTGGCCGTGCTGCCCGAGCCGGAAGATGTGGAAATCGACATCAGGCCGGAAGATTACCGGCTCGATTTATTCAACGCCAGCGGCCCCGGCGGCCAGCACGTCAACAAAACCCAATCGGCCGTGCGGCTCACGCATTTGGAAACGGGCCTCGTGGTGCAATGCCAGGATGAAAAAAGCCAACACAAAAACAAAGCCAAAGCGCTGCGTGTGTTGAAAACACGGCTCTACGAGCGCAAGCGCGAAATGGAACACGCCAAGCGCGCCGAGCACCGCCGCACCTTAGTCGGCTCCGGCGACCGCAGCCAGCGCATTCGCACCTACAATTTTCCCGAAAACCGCCTGACCGATCACCGCATCAATCTCACGCTCTACAAGCTCGACAACATCTTGTCCGGCAATTTGGATCCCGTGATTCAAGCGCTGTTAGATCACGACCGCCAAGAACAGCGCCAACTGATGGGAACGGTTGAATAAATGACCCATGACCAAGCACCCAATGATCGGAACGATAAAACCATAGAGCCGCGACCGTGAGGGAGCGGAAACGGGCAGCGACTGATGTCTCAATCCGAATCTTGGACCATCGGGCGGTTGCTGACTTGGACGACAGATTATTTGAAGCAGCAGGGCTCCGATTCCCCCCGGCTCGATGCTGAAGTACTGCTGGCCACGGCCCGCGGTTGCAAGCGGATCGATTTATACACCGCCTTCGCCGAAATAGCGGACGACCCCACCCGAACTGCATTCCGCGAACTGGTCCGCCGCCGCGCCGAAGGAACTCCCGTGGCGTACTTAGTCGGCCAGCGCGAATTCTTTTCGCTTTCGTTTCGCGTTACTCCCGATGTGTTAATTCCGCGCCCGGAAACCGAAACGCTGGTGGTGCGCTTGCTCGATTTGGCCGAGTCCGATTTCAAAACCCTCTCCCCTGGCGGAAGAGGGGAGGGTGAGGGGGAATCGCATTACAAGTCAGCACCCTCACCCCAACCCTCTCCCATCCAGGGAGAGGGAGTGCACATCGCCGACATTGGCACCGGCAGCGGCATCATCGCCATTTGCGCGGCCAAGCATTTGCCCACGGCCCACATCACCGCCGTCGATGCCAGCGCCGCGGCGCTGGAAGTTGCCCGTCAAAACGCCGCCGCTCATCATGTCGCTGACCGCATTGAATTCATCGTGTCCGATTTGCTGTCAGCGCTGCCGTCTGAACAAAAATTTAACCTCATTGCCAGCAATCCGCCGTATGTCAGCGAAGCGGAATTTGCTACACTTTCCCCCTCGGTACGCAATTTTGAGCCACGGCAGGCTTTGGTTGCCGGACCGCGTGGAACGGAAGTCATCCAACGGCTGGTGCCGCAAGCAGCCGATCGCCTGGAGTCCGGCGGCTGGCTGCTGTTGGAAGTGAGTCCGATGATCGAACCGGCGGTGCGCGAAATCATTTCGCAGCACGGCGGCTTCGAGCTCGGCCCCACACTCAAAGATTCGGCCAGCCACCCGCGCGTGGTGCAGGCCAAAAAATCATAAAGCCGGCGATGGCATCGCCAGTGTTTGCACAAAGCCGGCGATGGTATCGCCGGAATAGCCACGGAAGGCATCAATGACCGACAACACCCGTTCCAATGTTCTTTCCATTCACGGCGGCTGCCCGGTGCGCGGGTCGCTGGCCGCGGCCGGTTCTAAAAATGCCGCGCTGCCAATCATGGCCGCTAGCATTTTGGCCGACGAGCCGGTGGAGCTGGCTGGCACACCCGACGTGACCGATGTAAACACCTTGGCGCTCATGCTGGGCCACCTCGGCGTGGAAGCTAAACGCCATGCGGATGGCACACTGC
This sequence comes from Pirellulales bacterium, assembly GCA_035656635.1. Lineage (NCBI taxonomy): Bacteria > Pseudomonadati > Planctomycetota > Planctomycetia > Pirellulales > Pirellulales bacterium. The sequence goes on along the minus strand of DASRSD010000080.1, from coordinate 32,500 downwards.
ATTTACATACCGTCGATCCGGCTCCCGTTACCGCCGATGCGGAATTGGTCGATCGCATGCGGGCCAGCTTTTGCGTGCTGGGTCCATTACTGGCGCGGCGGGGCAGGGCGGTGGTGGCGCTTCCCGGCGGATGTTCCCTTGGCGCGCGGCCGGTCGATTTGCATTTGCAAGGCCTGGCGGCGATGGGCGCCAAAATCCGGTACGATCACAACTACATTATTGCCGAAGCCAAGTTTCTGCACGGCGCCGAAATGAATCTCGCCGGTCTGTACGGCCCCACGGTCACAGGCACCGCCAACATTTTGATGGCAGCCACGCTGGCCCGTGGCGAAACCATTATTCACGGCGCTGCCCGCGAGCCGGAGATTATCGATCTGGGCAAATTCCTCATCGGCCTGGGCGCACGCATCGATGGCCTGGGCGCATCCACCTTGCACATTCAAGGGGTCAAGCAACTCGGTGGCACCGGCGCCGCCGGCTATCGAGTAATTCCCGATCGCATAGAAACCGGCACGCTGCTGTTGGCCGGCGCGATCACTGGCGGCGATGTCACCGTGCGCGGTTGCCGGCCCGATCATTTGGAAGCCATGCTGGCGGTGCTCGATGATGCTGGCGTGATGGTCGACGTGGGACGAAACTGGATTCGCGCCGCCATTTCCGACCGTCCGCAGCCATTTCATTTTTCGGCCCTGCCGTATCCTGGCGTGCCGACCGATTTGCAAGCCCCGCTGACCGCACTGGCGGCCATTGCCGACGGCAGCAGCACCATTTGCGATTGCGTATTCCCCCAGCGCTTTGGCCACGTGGACGAATTGAATCGGCTGGGGGCAAGCATTCAGCAGACTGGAAACGCCGTCACGGCCGCGGGCGTGGAGCAATTCAGCGGCGCGGAAGTTTTCGCCTCCGATTTGCGTGCCGGGGCTGCACTGGTTTTGGCCGGCTTGGCCGCGCCCGGCCGCACCGTGATTCACCATGCCCATCACCTGGCCCGCGGATACGAAGCCCTGCCGAAAAAGCTGCAATCACTGGGCGCGGAAATCGAAGCTGTGGCCGACGCGTGGTATACTTCTGATGGATTGACTTCTGCTGCTCACGAGCCGTCAAGCGCTTCGAATGAATTCTCACGAACCACTGAATACGACAGCCATTGCCGCTCTGGAGTCGCGAGATCTGGAGCGGATTCGCAATATGTCGCTCGCCGAGCGGGGTGAGTTTTTGCACTTAGCCTGCCGTGGCGTTGCCCGACTGGAAGCCAGCCGAAAAGCCATGAGTTTTCCGCCGGCACCCCCCGCTGTGTGGCCGGAATCCACTTGGAAATTTCTCGCGGAGTGCGCCCGCAGTGCCAGACAGCAGTAATGTCATTGACCATCACTCCGGCACGAAAAAGCTCAGGTGCAGTTCGGCGTGGCGGAGGTGGAGTTGGTCCCATTCTTCGTGGGTCATGGGACCGAACACGGGGCTAGGCTGTCGCTGGGGCTCTCGGTTCAAGCGGTCAATGGTTTTCCGCAGATCGTCCAAGCCTTCTTGCGTCGACACCGGGCCGCTGGGCATCAAGGTTTCGGCCGCTTTCTCAGGTAGTTTAAATCCTGGTTTCATAGGGCTGCTGATGATCTTTTTCTTCAGCAGCGGCGCAAACCAGCGAATGTAAAACGGCACCTTGAAATTCGCGCCATCAAGACAAATTTTCATCGCTCCAGACAGGTGCGCCAGCGCATATCCCAATTGCCAGTTGCCCAACTGCCGCACCGGCCGCGCGGCCAAATTCTCGGCGTCCGTCTGAATGTCCGCCAGTTTGCTGAAATGCAATTCCCGCCGACCAGTAACTTTGGCGCTGTTCACCTGCGCAGTGGAGAGGACAGTGCTCATCATGAATTTTCCTTTCGCAAAAAATCGCCGCTGGCCCAGATCGACAATTCAATATATCAAAGTCCGCTTCCGTGGGCAGGCTTCGGCTGCCGGAACGTTTGCACGCCGAGCTGGCCATTGCCCACCGTCACGGTCACCGCGCCCACTTCGGCGGTGTTCAGCACCGTGGCGCCATGGGCTTCGTAAATCGGGCGGGCAATGCGGCCATCTAAATTACTGCCGCAAATAATGGCCCATTTCGGCGCAGTCCAATCGGCAAAATATTCCGGCTCGCTGTAGGCGCTGCCATGATGCGGAGCTTGCAGCACGTCGCAAGGCACTGGATCGCCGTTCATGACCAAATCCATTCCCGGCGGCGCTAAATCGCCGGTGAATAAAATCCGCCGGCCGTCATATCCAATCGAAAGCACCAGGCAGTTGGCATTGTCCGATCCCACCACGCCCAGCGGAGGCGGATGCAGCACGTCGATGGTTACCCCCTCGTCCAACTTCAACCGGTCGCCGGCAAAGGCGTATTGCAGCGGCGTGCCCGATTGCTCGATGCTGTCTTTCAAAGTGCGCAGCGCCTTGGATTTTTCGCGAAACATGACCGGCGACACATACACCACCCCGACGGAAAACCGCTGCAGCAATTCGGGGAGCGAATTGTAATGATCGGTGTCGGCATGCGAGAGGACCACGGCATCCAAGTGCGTAATTCCGCGCGACCATAAGAACGCGCTGATCGATCGTGCCCCGCCCAAGGGCGCGCCCATTCGGCCGGCATCGAAGAGGAGCGTTTTTCCGTCGGGCAATTCCAGCAGCTCGCCGCCGCCGTGTCCGACGGCGATGAAATCGCACCGCAGCGTGTGCTGATTGGCCTGCGCCGGCAGCGCGCCGATTAAACCCACGCCGCACAAGCCGGCAGCAAATGCCGCGCGCCACCTCAGCGGCGGCAATTTGTGCGGCAACAGCACAACCGCCGCCACGCCCAAGTAAAACAAAACCAGCCACCAATCGCCGGGTCCGGCCACCCAAAACCTTCCGCCAGGCAAGTGCGCAAACCATTTCACCGTGCTTTCCAAAACACTCAAGCTGCCGTTGCACACCCAGGCAAACACTGAAGCCAAGGGGGGTAGCCAAGCGCCAAAAAATAGCACGCCCAAGCCCGCTAACATCGCCACCATTACCACCGGGGTGAGCAAGACGTTGAGAATCAAGCCCGACGGTGCAATCAAATGGAACCGGGCCATCACCAGCGGCGTGATCGCCAACCACAGCACGGCGCCCAAGACAAATATTTGCCACGCCCGTTGGCCGCTAAGCCGCCACGCCCGCTGCGGCCAGGGCCTGGTGTCGGCAATCAATCGATCCAACGGATCTTCTCGCCGCGCGCCGAACATCCGCTGGCCGGCGCACATTAGCACCGCCACAGAAAGAAACGACAACTGCACGCCCGTGTGAAACAAGCCGGCTGGATTGAACACCAAAACCACAATTCCTGCCAGCGCTAAACTATTCAGCCCAATGCGTGCCCGTCCCAGCCACGTGCCAAGGCACACAATCCATACCAGCAGCGTGGCGCGCATGACGGGCGGTTCGGCCATGGTCACAAGCATGTACGCGCCAGTGATCATCATCACGCACAGCAATGCCGTCCGGCGCGAAAGCCAGCCCGTGCTAAATACCGCGAACAACAGCCACGCCAGAATTCCCACGTGCAGCCCGGCGATGCACAGGATGTGAATGGTGCCGGTTTCCAGAAACGCCTCGTTGGTTTCTTGATCGACTTGCTCGCGCTGTCCCAGCAACACCGCCGCTGCCAGGCCGGCCTTTTCCCGCGATAAATACCCCCACAACAATTGATCGCCAAAGCGCCGCCCCGCACTGATCCAGCGAGCCGGATTCCAGAGCGAACCCTGCTGTAGCGTCGCAACGCATTCCGGCTTCTTCACGCGAATGATGCACAGCTCGCGCCGGGAGCGTTCGTACAGTGCCGAATCGAACTCGCCGGGATTGCCCGCCGGCAGCGGCGCTTCCAACTCTCCAAAAATGCGCAGCCGATCCCCCGCCTGCACGTTGTGCAATTCTCCTTCCAGCGAAACCTGCGCGCGGCCGGAAGCCGCTTGCCACTGCGCGCCTTTGCGCACTTGCACGACATCTACCAGCCAGCGCATTTGCAAGCCGGCGGGGATGCTACGCAGCGGATCGAATTGCGGGGCGGGAACCGTTTGCGGCGCGCTGGCGGCCACCGCTTCAACACATACCGGTTGCGGCGTTTCTGTGGCCGCCAGGCCAAGCTCGTCGGCCGCAAACAAATTCCAACGGGCATGATGCCAGGCTGCTGCGGCGGCAAGAACCGAAATGCTGAGCGCTGCCATCGCCGCAACCTGCCGGTTGTGATGGCGCCACCGCCACCATGCGGTCAATGACGTCACTCCTAAAATCCACCACAACCCAAAGACTATTGCAGCGGTAACGCCCAGCCAGCGATCGGTCATAATTCCCGCGCAAGCTGCGCCCAGAACCAACACCAACGGCTGATAGGGCGCTGGCCGCCGCCGCGACGAGGGCGCCGCCTGAAGCCCAAAGAAAGCCGCTGTGTGCGGCAATGCAATCCGCTTGCGAATGTGGACCGGCGGTGCCAGCGACAGGCTCATAAACCGGAAATGTAACAGGTTGCAGCCATTTCGGGAATGAATTGCGGCTGGCGGCTGTGGGGACAATTTGTGCATAGCCCGGCAGGGTGGCTGGGGTCGACCGAAAGGAGCCCCCAGCGGGCAGCATTCCAGGGGCTCGGCGGCACTCGACCCCGGCCACCCAATGCAGTTCACTTCAAAATGCATCACTACCGGCTGACGGCCGACCGGCTGGCAGATAGGCAATTCTCCAGCAATTGCCGCGGCGGAGCAGGGTGCTTCCAAAACCGGCGGCTGGCCGCGTGCGTAGGAAGCATGAAAAGCTGCGATGTTCGGGCGGGGAGGGGTGCGCGCACTTCGCCTTGGCGAACGCCGCAGCTATCGGCTATGTTGAGCGGTCCTAGCCGGGTATTCCGGAGTGTTGCACGAAGGTCCGATTTTTCACCACAGGAGTTTTCACCGATGCTGCCTGCTGAGATGGTGCGTTGTGCCAAACTGCGCGGGACTCGTAAATGCGGCTTTGCGGCCGTTGGTGTCGCCATCCTTGCCCTTGGATACAGCCTGGGTTGCTCGCCCAGTTCGGCCGGCGGGCCTGAAACGAGCGGTGCCATCAATTCGCTGGCCGAGTTCGCCACTCCACCGGCAGGCGCCGCAAGCGCACCCAGCGCCGCGGCAAAGCGAGCCGTCCCCAAAGTCACTTCCGCCGAGCCGCATCCCTTGGACAAAGTGGCCCCGCTCATTCCCCGCGACGTGCTGTTCGGCAATCCCGACAAAGCCATGGCCCGCATCAGCCACGACGGCAAACGGCTCGCCTATTTAGCGCCGGTGAAAAATGACGATGGCGAAGGGGTGCTGAACGTGTTCGTGGGCACGCTGGAAAATCCCGATGCTGCCAAAGCAGTGACGCACGAAAAAGATCGACCCGTCGAAGGTTACTTCTGGGCCTACACCAACAAGCATCTTCTGTATGCGATGGACGACAAGGGAGACGAAAACTTCCATGTGTTCGCGGTCAACCTCGACACCGGCAAAGTGAAGGATATTACCCCGCTCGATCCGGCCAACGCCGTCGACGAAAAAGGACAAAAGAAAAAAGTGCGGGCCGAAATTGCGGAAGTGAGCTGGCGCGATCCAGAACATGTGGTGATCGGCCTAAACGATCGCGATCCGCGCTATCACGATTTGTATCTGGTGAACATCACTACGGGCGAGAAAAAGCTGCTGCAAAAAAATCCCGACTTCGCCGGCTTTGTCGTCGATGAAGATTACAAAGTTCGCTTTGCGGAAAAAATGACTCCCGATGGCGGCACGCTGTATCAGGAGCCCGACGGCAAAGGAGGCTGGAAAGATTTTTTGAAAATCGGCAAGGATGATAACGAAACGACCAGTCTGGCCGGCTTCAACAAAGCCGGCGACGTGCTGTACCTCATCGACAGCCGCAAGAGCGATACCGGCGAGCTGAAAACCATCGATTTGAAAACCGGCGCCGAAAAAGTAATTGCCACCGGCACGCAGGGCGAAATCGACGGCGTGATGTCGCACCCCACGGAAAACACCATTCAGGCCGTGGCCACCGTGTATGATCGCACTAAGTGGCAATTCTTCGATAAAGAAGTGGAAGACGATTTCCACCGCCTCCAGAAGCTGGGCGAAGGGGATAACGATATTAAAATCGTCAGCACCACCTTGGACGATCGCAAATGGCTGGCCGCGCTTCTGCCCGACGACGGCCCGGTGCGCTACTACCTGTACGACCGCGACACCAAGCAGCCGAAATTCTTGTTTGCCATCCGGCCGGAGCTGGCCGATTTGCCGCTGCAAAAAATGCACTCGGTCATTATTCCCACCCGCGACGGCTTAAAGATGGTGGCGTATCTCACGCTGCCGCCAGGGAGCGATCCCAAGCACACCGGCCGGCCCAGCCAACCCCTGCCGATGGTGCTGGACGTGCATGGCGGACCCAACGCTCGGGATGAATGGGGCATGAACGCCGAGCATCAGCTTTGGGCCAACCGCGGCTACGTTGTGCTCAGCGTGAACTATCGCGGCAGCACCGGCTTTGGCAAAAAATTCTTTAACGCCGGCAACCGCGAATGGGCGGGCAAAATGCACACCGACCTGCTCGATGCCGTCGATTGGACCGTGAAAGAAAAAATTGCCGATCCCAAAAAAGTGGCCATCCTCGGCGGCAGCTACGGCGGCTACGCCACACTGGTGGGGCTCACATTCACGCCCGACGTGTTCGCCTGCGGCATCGACGAAGTCGGCCCGTCCAACTTGAACACGCTCATCGAAAGCATTCCCAAGTATTGGGAACCAGCCATTGAAGATTTGAAAAACCGCATCGGCGATTTCACGACCAAAGAAGGCAAAAAATTCCTGTGGGAGCGCTCGCCGCTTTCCAAGGTCGATCAAATCAAGCGGCCGCTGCTTATTGGCCAGGGCCAGAACGATCCGCGCGTGAATGTGCGCGAGGCGGAGCAAATCGTCAAAGCCATGCAGGCCAAAAAATTGCCCGTCACGTACGTGTTGTTCCCGGACGAAGGGCACGGCTTCGCGCGGCCGGAAAACGAAATGGCGTTTAACGCCGTGTCGGAAGCGTTTCTGGCAAAAATTTTGGGGGGCCGGTATGAGCCTATTGGCACTGCCTTTGAAGGCTCCACGATTACCGTTCCCACCGGCGCCACCGACGTGCCCGGCCTCAAGGCTGCACTGGCCGCCATGCCCAAGGCTCCGGCCGCCGGCGATCAATCCAGCGCGGCAAGTAAAGCCAAAGAGTAGCCGCAAATACACGCGGATAAACGCGAATCAAGCAGAGGGGTTTTAATGCAAGGCAAATGGGACGATTTTTTCTTAAATCGTCTTCCGATTCGCGTTCATTTGCGGTCATTTTATCTGGTTCATTCGCGGCTATTTTGCCTGCATCGGTCATTGGTGCTTGGTCATCGGTCATTCCCCAATCGCTAGCGGCTTAGCGGTTTTTCCCCCCTTTTTCACGCTGCCGCACCAGCTTTTACACAACTTTTACAATCGCGGTGCGCATCCATGACAATCGAAAGTCGTTAAATCCCTACAATCTAGTCGATCAAAGTGACGGTCGCCCGAAACGGCCCGTCTAAACATTTACTCCCCCGCAATTCCTTCCCTGCGCCACAAAAACGCGTTGCCGCCAACGCCATTCAAGGAACTACTCATGTCGCTACTGGCCGATCCCGTCGAACCAAGCGGTGTCGCGATTGCACTTCCTGCTGCCACACCAGACGCCAGACAACCAGATAACAAGCACCGGGCTTCCAAGCCGCTGCAAACGGTCGACCCATGGCAGGGGGGCCTCGATTGGGGCACCATCATTTGGTTTTCCATCGTGCACGCCGGCGCGCTGGCCGCCCCCTTCTTGTTCACGTGGAAGGCCCTCGGCTTATTCTTCGGCATGTACTGGCTCACCGGCGGGGTGGGCATTTGCTTGGGCTACCATCGGCTGCTGACGCACGGCAGTTTTCAAACTTATCGGCCGGTGAAATGGCTGATCGCTTTTCTCGGCGGGTTGGCGGGCGAAGGCTCGGCCGTTATTTGGGTGGCCAACCATCGCAAGCATCATGCGTATAGCGATAAGGAAGGCGATCCGCATTCTCCCCGCGATGGCGGCTTGTGGAGCCACATGCTGTGGTTCATGCCCAACTTCGGCCGCAAGTGGCACGACGAAATGGGCCAGCATTACGCTCCCGACCTGGTGAAAGATCCCGTCATCCGCTTTCTCGATAAAACCTTTTTGCTGTGGTTCTTCGTGCTGGGCGGCGCCATGTGGACCGTCGGCTACGTGTTTTGGAATTCGTACACCGCCTGGTCGTTTGTGGTGTGGGGCATGTTCGTCCGCATGGTGTGGGTGTACCACATCACCTGGTTTGTGAATTCCGCCACGCACATCTGGGGTTACCGCAATTACGAAACCACCGACGACAGCAAAAACCTGTGGTGGGTGGGTCTGCTCGGCTGGGGCGAAGGGTGGCACAACAACCATCACGCTTACCAGCGCATGGCCCGTCACGGCCATAAGTGGTGGGAAGTCGATCTCACCTACTATGCCATTTGCGCTCTGGAAAAATGCGGCCTGGCCTGGAACGTGGTCCACAAAGTCCCCGCCTGGCAAAAGCCGGAATAGCCCGGTTGGCATGGGACTCCGGCTGGCACACGATTGCATCGTGTGTGACCGAGGCACGCAGGGTTCAACGTCAGTTAGTCCCGGGCTCTGCTTGGGAGTCCTGCTTAACCAACGTTTAGCCGCGCTGGCGGAGCGGCCGCTTAGCCCCGGCACCCATTCCAAATTCACTTTCGCTTAGCCCCGGCGCCCGCGCCGAATCGGATCATCGCTTAGTTCCGGCGGCCACGCCGGGGTCAACTTCATGGGTTTTGCTTCTTTCGATCCGACGGGTCCTTCGGCTCAACAGGTCCAAAAATTGCTCGCTTCTTACCGCGTTCCAAAAAGTGTGGTTCGAGCATTTTTAGGCCCTGAAATTGTGACAAACTGGACCAGCCTGGTCGGGTTTGAAACGCCTGAGTATGAATTCCTCCTTCAATAACAAGGATATCAAGCGGCTGCAGCAGGAAATTAAATCTCACCTCGACCGTGTCGCCCGGTTAATCAGGCAAGCCAAAATCTTTTTGGAATCGAAAGAGGGATCTGCCAAATCGCACACTCCCACTCGGTTTTCCGACCCCCGGCAGCCGGAATCGTTCCCCGGGCATCCTACGCCGGAGCCAGATCAATCGCGCCGCCCGCGGTAGACTTTACTGGCGACCTGGCGAATGTGCTGATGGCTAACCATTCTGCCGACGAAGCCCGTTGCCAGCGGTTACAATGCAGGGCATGGTGCAATTTTCTTTGCAACGCCTGCTGGTGAGTGTCGCCCTGATTGCTTTGGGCCTGGCCGTGCTTATGAGCCCGCTGGGCCGTTTTTACTTTGCGCATCCAACATATCCAGCAGAGCTGTCGCTGGACCGCATGAACTTTTGGCTGATCGCCTGGATGACCGCCGGGCTATGGATTGGCGCCGGGCTGGGCTTGCCGTGGCGCTATCCCATTCGTGGCGCGTGCCTGGGAATAATGACCCAGTTCATCGTGTGGGCCGCGCTGGCCCACTGGCGCTAGTGCCTTCTGACGGTGGTTGCGCGGTCGCCAAATTTCGGGACAGATTAAATTCTCGAGCAAAGCCTGTTCTAGATGCAGTAACTCTAATTCTCCACCGACGGCTATAATGCGGTGCATAAATTCTCTAACCCTATTCGGCCTCGTTGCCGTCGTGCTGATGTGGCCTTCTATACCGTCGAAGAGCAGTCGCCCTGGTTTATTTTAGCATTTGCAGGCGCGTGCTGGATGGGCTCCGCCTATGGCTTCCTGCAAGGCGCGTGGCCGTTCGGAATTGTCGAGTGCATCTGGGGAATCATTGCGGTCCGGAAATGGTGGAAGCGTCAGCGGCGAAACTGAATTTTCGGCCGGCTGCAAAAATTTCGGGGCAAGATGCCTTCTAGCGCCGAAGATTATTCCGGCGGCAGTAATTTTGATTCACCACTCGGCTATCAAAATGAATCGTGAGCAAAAATGGACCCCGCCACGGCGGTTGACCTGCCGGCGGCGGTAGTGTCCTAGGCCAACACGCCAACGTTCGGTTTCAAATCGCCCCTCTGCTACAATGCGGGGTATGAAAGTTCGGTCTCAATTTAGCCTGCGTACATTGTTGGTAATCACCGGTCTAATTGCCGTCGCGAGTGGCTGGATTTGCTATCAGCTTGATTGGATTCGCCAGAGGAAGAATTTCCTCGCCCAAGACGATGTTTATTGGTTGCGAGGCTGGATGTACAAGTGGGAGCCGATAGAACCATCGTGGCCGCTGCGAATTTTTGGACCCGATGGCGTCGCCTATTTACAGGTCAGCGATCTTTGCATCGACAAAGCGCGGAAGCTATTTCCGGAGCTGGACAGTGCACACCGCATCGCGATTGAGCACGAGGGCAAAATAATCGTTCCGGTGGTTCCCGATACATTACCCGACTCGGAATCCTGAACCACATGCCATCGGAATCCCGGTCGTGGCCGACCGGGCTAACCATCCGTTGCGCGCTCGTAGATAATTTACATCTCAGCCAATCTTCACACCTCTTTGCTACAATACGGGGATGAAACTGCCCCGTTTTAGTTTGCGAACGCTCTTTGCAACCGTTTTATTGGTCGCGGTTGCCTCTGCCTGTTTAGCATGGCAAAAGGGTATCGTGGACCGGCGGACTGAATGGGTTCATTCAGCTAATCGCCTGATCGACGTTCGATGGACGCGGCGGAGTCTTTGGGAATTTCCGATTCCCTTTGTCCGTAGAATGCTCGGAGACCATTCGTATACCCATATCGTTTCAAAACGGCAGTTTACCGGCAAATAGTTCAACACCTCAGAGAAAATGCTGGCACATCTCCTATGGAACTCGACATCCTACTTCGATTCGCAGTCCAGCAAGGCGCCTCCGACCTGCATTTTCAGGCCGGTTCTCCTCCCATGATACGGCTCGCCGGCGAGGCGCGATTCGTGGAGGGTCCCTTGCTAACGCACGAAGACATTGCCGGAGTGGTCTCGGCGATTGCGCCCGCCGCCGTGGCAGGTTCTTTGGATGCAGCCATCACGCAGGGACTGGATTTCTCTTACGTGGTTGAAGGCTTAGCCCGCTTTCGCTGCAGCGCATATCGCACGCTGGGCTCGCCCGCCATTGTGATTCGCGTTATCCGCACAACCATTCCCACGCTTGACGAACTGAATCTGCCGGCTGTCGTCAAAGATATTGCTCGATCGGAACGCGGGCTGACTCTTCTCTCTGGCACAACCGGCAGCGGTAAGAGCACGACGCTGGCAGCCATGATCGATCTAATCAACGGTGCCTTACGGAACAAGATTATTACCATCGAGGACCCGATAGAATACGTGCACACCCACAAGAAGTCGATGATCTCTCAGCTTGAAGTCGGTGGGGATACACCATCCTTTGCACAAGCCATGCGCCAAGCGTTGCGGCAAGACCCCGATGTGATTTTGGTCGGCGAGTTGCGCGACGTTGAAACCTTGCGGATTGCTTTGCAGGCTGCCGACACGGGTCACCAGGTGTTTTCCACCGTACACAGCGCAACGGCCTCTCAAACCATCGAACGCATCATCGCCATGTTTCCTCCCGCAGAGCATAAGTTGCTGCTCGGGCAACTCGCTAGCTCCATCGAGGCAATCATCTCACAGCGGTTAATTCCCACACGCGAAGGCAATCTCCGACCGGCCGTGGAAATCCTGCGCGGCAGTGCTGTCGCGCAAAAGCTGATATTTGAAAACCGGCTGGCCGAGTTGGGAGATTACATCGCTACCGGCGAATCGGGAATGCAGACATTCGATCAACACCTGGCGAAGATGTACAGGGAAAATGCAATATCTGGCACTGAGGCCCTCCGCCAAGCAACCAACCCAGGCCACTTATCCATGGCCATGCGAAGAATATCGGGCATGGGTGCCGGGCATGCAACGATCTAGATATTGCAATCAAAAAATCTTCGTCACCATCGCCCGCGGCCACGCGCTTGTCTGCAGTTAGGCTACAGTGAACCGCCAGGCAACATGGCTTTGCCCGAAAAATCCGTTTTGCCCCGGTAACCGATAATCCTGTAGCGACTCAACCAGCCGGTGGCCCGGTAAGTGAATCCGGTCATTAGGTATATCAGGAAATGGCAGCATGTCTGATAACTGGATCGCGCTGATTCCGGCAGATCCACGGTTTGTTCCCGATGCGGCGAAACAACGCGAAGCACGTGATCGGTTTGCCGATAATTTTTTTTGCCCAAAATTGGGCCACTCGTTTGGTAAAATGTGCCTTTTGAGTGCGAAACTACCGGGCTGCGGACAGTCCGGCCGATCACTGATCTCTGACTCGTGATTCCTGTCCACCGTTGGCCCCCGGTCATTGACCGAGGGCTAAATAGTCGTGCTGGAACGCAAATCAATGACTACCGACAACTGTCGCCTGCCCTCTGAACTCCGCTTCCTGAACCCTGACTCCTTTTGACACAACCAGCATCTTTATGTCACACACCCGCCGACAAACATCTGCGAATTTTCAAAGTCGAATTGGCTTGGGTGGTGACAGTTTCCATACTTTTGTCGCGAAAGAAAAAATCCACGGTAAAAAGGATTTCGCACGCAATCTGCACACGATCAATCGAACCCGTATCGCTTTTCGGCGCATGAAAAAACCCCCGGTCGACGGCGACCGGGGGGCTGAACGTGCCCATCATGTTGCCCATCTCAGTTGCATTTCACAGTTGCCCATCTCAGATTCACTTCATTAGGAGCCCATCACGGTTGCAGCACGTCCAAAGTTTGATACAGCTTGGCCGGGTGTTGCGCCGGATCGTACTTGGCAATGACGCCGGTGCGTTCGAATTCCGCCCGCATTTTCACCGGCCGGCCGAAGCCGTTGTCGCTGACCGATTCCGGCGCGAACGGATGGAACGAAAGAATGGCGTCGCTGCCGCGGATATGCCCGTACCAATCGCGGTTGGGATTGAAATCGGAAACCGGCTTGGCGGCCGAATCGTGGCACCGCATGCAGCTGGTCTGATCGACCTGCACGAAACCAGCATCGTACTTGGCCGGCACAATTTGGAACGCGGCGCTGGTGGTGGGAGCATACGTTTTCACGCCGCTGGGAGATTGCCGCCACACTTCGCCCAAGGCCGAGCGGAATGTGCTGCCGGCGAGCAATTGGCCCACGAGTTTGTCGTCGGCCAACGTGGGGAGCGAATCGACGCCCATGGTTTGCTTGAACACATGTCGGGCCGGTTGCTTATCGGCCAGTTGCAGCACCTTCATTTCGCCGGGCTCTTCCAACTGCTTGATGGCCGTGGCCAGCTTGGGCTCGTCCTGCCAATGGGGACGCAGCTCTTTGATGCGCGCGGCCAAATCAGCGGCGGTGGGGAACGGACGGTACACGTCGACATCCCACGCGCCGTAATTGCGAGTGCGAGTGCGTACCTCGAAGGTGTAGGCGTAACCATCGGGGCCGGTCATTGCCAGTGCTTCGCCCACGACGGCGCCGACAGGGAACGTCCAAGCGTAGCCCTCGTTGGTATCGCCGCGAAGCCGCTTGCGAAACCAAACGATGGGGTGCGGGCGATCTTTTTCATCGCGCGGCAACCAAACAAAGCGGAACGCTTCTACGCCGCTGGTGCGCTGGGTGCCGGCGGGACTGCCCCAGGGAAATTCTCGATTGCCGTTCCCGTACGGCTCCGAGCCGTTGGCGGAAATGTTGTAGTACGCCGAATGCACGCCCTGCAAATTGCCGCTCCAATCTTGAAAGGCCCGGGGCATTTCCTGCTCGGTGTACAGAATCAACCGCGGGTCTTGGAGGATTTTTTGCAGCTCGGGATTATCGACCCGCGGCAACATCTTGCGCAGCCGCTGCTCTTTTTCATCCGACATCAGCCGGGCGGAGCCGCTGGATGCGGGTGTGCCGGAAGCCGGCGTGCTGGCCGACTTCGTGGACGCTGTGGAATTGGAAGCAGATTTAGCGGCAGACGTCGAACTGGCGACGCTTGCCGAAGTGGTACTGGTGGCACTCGCTGGGCCTGGGGCTGCCGCCGAATGAGCCGGAGCCGCGCTCGATTTGGCCGAAGCAGCCGTCGACGGGGCAGGGGCCACGGTCGGAGTCTTTTCGGCCTGGGCCGGTGCTTTTTCAGCAGCCAGCCCCGAAACGCCCAAGGCCATCAGTGCAATCAACAAACTGTGCATGATTACGCCTCCTTACTAACGAACAACAAACTGCCAACCGGGGCAGCCGGGGCGGCTGCTTCCTGGCACGGTCGGCGACGGAAAAACGGTTGGTGGTTGGCCGATAGCTCCACTTTGCTCGAAAGCAAGCCGGCGGCGAGTCAGGGTGGGAATCAAAACCGGTGGGATCCAAAACTGGCGGTAACGGTCAGCCGTAAAACTCTTCGCAAACTGCCCGTTTGTTCGATGGAGGCTAACAACCGAAAAACAGCCTCTCAAGCCCCCGGGCCAGAACAATGTTTTGCTATACTGTGCAGAATTTTCACATTCACATTCAATGCGACTAGTGGACGTAAGATTTCACCGTCAATTTGCGTTGCGCTGCTAAAAGAGAAAAGCAAATTGAATGCACGTAGCGACAGAGTAGGCAATTATCGAAAGCTGCGATGTTTATGAATCAAGTTCGCGAAAAATTTGAAATTAAATCCGCGCGCGAGAAATTGCGTGGAAGACTCGGCAAACTGGCGAAACTTGGAAAGCCGATCTACGCTTGCCTTTCGCAGGCAGCTTCATTCACTCGTCCCAATGCAAGCTTCGCTCGACTGCCCGTCGCCACATTGCCTGGCGGCCGGCGCGTTGGTCTTGCGACATCGCCGGTTCAAAGCAACGGTCCAGCGCCCAGTTGCGAGCCACGTCGTCCAAGTTTTTCCAGAACCCGACCGCCAATCCGGCCAAATAAGCGGCTCCCAAGGCCGTCGTTTCCGCCACGACGGGCCGAACAACCTGGACATCCAGCAGATCGGCCTGGAATTGCATGAGGGCATTGTTCACACTCGCCCCGCCGTCGACTTTCAGCTTCCCGAGCTTAATGCCAGCATCTTGTTCCATGGCGTGCAACACTTCAGCGGATTGAAAGGCCATCGATTCCAGTGCCGCCCTAGCGATATGCCCCGCCGTGGTGCCGCGGGTCATCCCAAAAATAGCGCCGCGGGAATAGGGATCCCAATGTGGCGCACCCAACCCCACAAACGCCGGCACGAACACGACGCCGCCGGCATCAGGCACGCTAGCAGCCAGAGGTTCGACTTCCGCACTGGTTTTGATGATTTTCAGTCCATCGCGGAGCCATTGGACAACCGCCCCGGCCACAAACACGGAACCTTCCAGGCAGTAAGTAGTTTTCTCCCCGATTTGCCAACCTACGGTCGTCAGCAGTTTATTCCGCGAGCTCACCGGCTTGGGCCCCACGTTCAGCAGCATAAAGCAGCCTGTGCCGTAAGTGTTTTTGGCGCTCCCGACCTCAAAGCACGCCTGGCCAAACGTGGCCGCCTGCTGATCGCCGGCACAGCCGCTAATGGGAATGGGCGCGCCAAAGAGCTCGGGGGAAGTTTCGCCATAAACTTCGCTGCTGGAGCGCACTTCCGGCAGCATGGCTCGCGGCACTTCGAGCAATTTGAGCAGCTCGTCATCCCAGGACAGCGTGTGCAAGTTGAACAACATGGTGCGGCTGGCATTGGTCACGTCGGTAATGTGCCGCTGGCCGCCGGTGAGTCGCCAGATCAAGAACGAATCGACGGTGCCAAACAGCACTTCGCCGGCAACGGCGCGCTGGCGCAAACCGGTGACGGTGTCGAGCAGATGTTTGATCTTCGTTCCGGAAAAATATGCGTCAATGACGAGACCAGTTTTTTGTTGCACCAGCGGTTCCGCGCCGTCGGCTTTCAATCGCTCGCAAATGGGTGCGCTCACACGGCTTTGCCAAACAATGGCGTTGCTGACAGGCCGGCCGGTATCGCGCTCCCAAAGAATCGTCGTTTCGCGCTGATTGGTGACGCCAATCGCGGCGATGTCGGCGGCCGCGCAGTTTGCTTTTTTGATGACTTCGCGGGCCACGGCCAATTGCGAATTCCAAATGGCCTCCGGATCGTGTTCGACAATGCCGGGCTGCGGCAAGATTTGTGGAAACTCTTGCTGCGCGACGGCAACCGGCCGACCATCGTGGGCGAACAGAATTGCCCGGCTGGAGGTGGTGCCTTGATCGATCGCCAGGACGAACTTTTTGCTGTGCGATTGGCTCACGGCAGCACTCGTTTACCGAAATGTGATAAAAGTCGTTCCGCAATGCGGGCGCCGACATCCGCTTTTTCAGCCACGGTGAGCAACTCTGCTTCGATGAGCAAATCGGCCAGTTGGTTCAGGCACTCCCGCGATAATTGCGGATGGTACAACAGCATCAATCGTCGTTCAACCAAGTCATCCAAAGTCGTTACCCATTCCTCGCGGATGACTTTTCGGACAACGTCCAGCGGAATTTGGGTTCCGTGCAGCAACGGAATGTTGTTCTCGGGGGGACGATTCGACCCGGAAACGTCGCCGGGGCGCCTTACGGCGAAGAGAGGCTCGCTTTCTACAATGGGTCGCTCGCTGGAATTAGCCAGGTGCGACATTCCCAATCGCTTGAGAATTTCCCCGGCAGCTTCCTCCGCCAGCGAACGGCACGTGGTAAGTTTGCCACCGATGATGGAATATAGTGGCACTTCGCAATTCGGGTTTGGTTCCATCCAGTGGCGCCGCGAGA
Source organism: Pirellulales bacterium (assembly GCA_035656635.1). Taxonomy (NCBI): domain Bacteria; kingdom Pseudomonadati; phylum Planctomycetota; class Planctomycetia; order Pirellulales; species Pirellulales bacterium. The sequence goes on along the minus strand of DASRSD010000080.1, from coordinate 15,656 downwards.
TGGCCCCGGGTGTGGATGCGTCGGAGAAAGGCAATGGCCGGATGCCGGCATAATGTAAATCAATGTCGTCGAGGGACAAATGCACTTGAGGAAATACTTCGTTAACGGCCGCCACCAGGTATTCCAGTTCCGGCTGGGTGGCAATCGCGGTGGCGGGATCGCCTTGAAAGGGTTCGTCCGTAGTGCCCACAAGCGTGCCATTCAAAAACGGCAAATCAAACGGGAGGATAAAAATGGGGCGGCCATCGCCCGCTTCGGTATACACGGCGCGGCCGCCGAGTAATTGTTGCAAACGAGGGTTGCCGGTGACAAAGTGGCTTCCCTTGGTGCCGCCCATCAATAGCTTGGAGGGAACTTTCAGCGATTGGAGCGTGTGATCGACCCACGCTCCGGTAGCGTTGACAATTGCCGATGGCTGAAATTGTTCCACGATTTGCAAGGAATCTTTCCGACGGATCGTCGCTGTATGGTCGGCCAATGTGGCCTCATGATACGTCAATACGCGAAACTTAGTTGCCGCTTGTGCGGCGATGTTCCGCGCATCGTTCAAAAGCGCCAGGGTGAATCGCTCTGGGAAAACTACTTGTGCATCGGAAAATGAACATACCCAGCCAAAGGTTGCCTGATCGACCGGAACAACCGCCGGGGAGTTAGCTCGATGCGTTTTGTGCTTCGGCAAAGTTGGATCGCGGGCGTAACGATCGTACAGCCACAAGCCGAAGCGTACGGTCCACAATCCGCGATGCTGCGCATTTCCGGAATGCAAACGGCCTTTCAAACCGAGAAACTTTCGAGCCGCAGAAATGAACCCGCCGAATCGATTCTGTACTGGAATGAACAACCGCAACGGCCGCACAAACTGCGGCGCCAACCGGAGCAACCGTGTGCGTTCGCCAAGCGATTCGCGGACCAAAGCGAAATCACCATATTCTAAGTATCGTAGACCGCCATGAATTAACCGTGACGAATAAGACGTTGCCCCTGCCGCAATGTCATGAATGTCGACGAGTACTACATCAACGCCATTCAGCGCCAATTCGCGTGCCAGGGCTGCCCCATTGATGCCAGCGCCGAGAATAAGTACAGGATTGGGCATCACCGTGCAACAGATGGCTGAGAAGTTGTTCCTGCTTTGCGGTTACAGGATACCACTTGGTCTGTTGCTGTATCCAGCCCAGTCCGCGTTAATTCGACGGGAGTGAAATGCGGAAGCGGATAGACTCGAAGCGATTACCAGCCGCCGGCATTTATCACTGCCATTCGGACAGGCATTTCACCACAGAGTAGGACAGCATATCCGGTGAATACTCGGGTCCGCGTTTTTAGGCAGGACACCGCGCGTTTGATTACAGTTTCTTCCCCAGAAGTTTTTGCAAATACGTTACGTTGACGCGCACACCTTCCATAGATGGATTAATTTTCAGTGCGTGCCGAAAAGTATCGAGCGCATTCTGATGATCACCCAACTGCATGTGGCACTGTCCTAAGCCGGCTGCAGCGCCAAAATGGAATGGATTAAGATCCAGCGTGCGGCGGCAATCGGAAACCGATTCTAAAAACCTTTCGATTGCAAAATTGGCAATCGCCCGTTGATTCCAGGACTCGGCCAGCCTGGGATTATCTTCAATTAGTCGGCTGGCGGCAGTTCGAGCTGCATCATGCTTTTCCGCAGCGTTGAGTCCAATGACTCGGGCTAATTCCTGTTGTTGATTCCAAGACCCATCACGGCACCAAACAGCTCGAATGGCAGTTTCTGCCAGAATTCTGACACCTCGATCAGGATCTACCAAAGCGTGCCCTAAAACCGTATTGGAGGAGAAGTCGGCGATTGCCCCCAAGGCTAAGACCGCGCCTCTCCTAACCCAGCGTGATGAATGCAAAACCAAGCGTTCTAGTGTAGCACCGTGATAGCGTTCGGCCACGCGGTGAATAAAGGCCGCTTGATCGCGGTCGGCAAGAAACTGCTCGTAAAGCTCGGCTAAAATCGGTCGGCGGATGGTTGGATCGCCCATTCTGCACCTGCCGGAAGAAACCGCGAAGACCGAAAATCAATGCTCTGAACTCCAGTGTAATTACGCTCCTCAGTGAATTAAACTGGCAAAGAGAGAAATCGGTAAAAAGGTTTTAGATTGTTCGAGGTACAGAAGCGGTTTTCTCGCTTGCATTCGATTGTGCCGGGCGTCTATGCGAACAAGAAGGGCTTTCATGGCCAAGGTAATGCCGCTATTAGCGTGTATGTTCCTTTTGTTGCCAAGCATGCTATCTGGCGGGTTCTTTAAATTCGCGAATTCACAGTCTGCGGCAGCAGAAAACAATTGGCTTACTGATGGATCGCTGCATCAGGCATTAGCGCAGAGAGTCGGCATTGCCTGGTCGAATCTACCGATTCGTAAGGCTTTAGAGAGCCTTTCCAAGACACAAAAAATAGCCATAGTGCTCGACCGTCGGGTTGACCCGAATCAGAAAATAGAACTTGCTTTCGAAGACGTACCGCTACTCGAAGCGCTGGGGCGAATTGCGTCCCGGCTGCAAATGGGCGTCACGATGTTAGGCCCGGTGGCCTATTTTGGGCCTATCTCGACGGTTTTGCGGCTACGCACCCTTGCCGCTCTGCGAAGCGACGAAGCCAGTCGCCTGTCCCCAACCGAGCGATTACGCTGGACACAAGCTAAACCTTGGAAGTGGCCAGCTCTTTCCGCTCCACACGATTTGTTAGCAGCCTTAGGCAATGAAAATGGCGTACAAATTAACGGGCTTGATCGAATTCCGGCCGATCTTTGGGCTGCAGCAGATTTACCACCACTTACACTGCCACAACGATTGACGATCGTTCTAGCTCAGTTTGATTTTACCTATGAACCGACTGCCGATGGAACTTCACTGCAGATTGTTTCGATGCCAGAAAAGCCAGTTATCGAACGCAGCTATTCGGTTTCTGGAGTGTCGGAAGTCGCAGCTCAATTACGGCAAATCAAAATGTTGGCAGATGCGCAAATCGAAGTTATAGGCAGCAAGCTAATGGTACGCGGACGGCAAGAAGATCAAGAAGCAGTCAACGATATGTTATCCGGGCGCACAGCACATCGCTCCAATGTAAGTGAAGGCCGAAAAGTCTACACATTGCGAGTCGAGTTGCCGGTTGGCGAACTACTAGAAGCACTGGCCAAGCAAATGGGCGTGGAAATTCAACTCGACCGCCCTGCAATTGCGGCTGCAGGAATCTCGCTTGAAACAAAAGTCAAAGTAGACGTGAAACAGGTTTCGGCGGATGAATTACTGCACGCAGTACTTGAACCTGTTGGACTGAAATATGTTCAGCACGATAACGTGTTCGAAATAAAGCCCAAGTGAAAACACTGCCGCAGTGTTTATGCGAGCGACATTGTTTTGGCTTTCCACAGGACCGCCGAGTGGCAGAGACGCAGGAAAGCAATTACAGTCAGCGCGCTGGCACCTCATCTGTTCCGCAGTTGATTCCAGCACTGCCTGCCTGCTTCTCTGTTTCTCTGCGCCTCTGCCTCTCGGCGTCCCCTCAAGTAAGCTAACCCGTACTTGTCAATTGCTTTTCGATATCCGGGTTGATTTTGATAGCCGCGGCTCGATCTTTGTCTGCTTGTTCTTGGTTGCCCAAATAGCCATTAGCCACACTGCGATTTAAGTATGCTTCGGCATAATTGGGATTCAGGCGAATTGCTTGAGTATATGAATCAACTGCATCTTGCGGCCGATCCGCACGTACTTGCGCAATGCCGCGCTTGAAATAATTCGCAGCATTGTGCGAATCTAATCGCACCGCTTGATCGAAGCAGTAGATGGATTTTTTTGGTTCGTTCAGGGCAAGATATGTTAGGCCAAGGTTAACAAATGCTGGTGCGTAATGGTCGTCGTGCTCGAGGGCAATCGCGTATGAGTTTGCCGCTTCCAGCCATTTACCTTGTCGGGCCAGCGCCAATCCTTTCCAGAAGTCAGGACGGGGATCTTCGTCGTGAGCAAACACTGCAGCCTGGTCAAAATCTTGCCAAGCAATTCCGTATTCTCCCTTATACAGCCAAACGATGCCGCGACGTAGATAGTTTTCCGCTTGAGCATCCAAATCATCGGTGGTGAGATCAATGGCTGTCGTAAAGGCATCGATAGCGTCATCAAACCGATTCAACATCCGATAGGCTACTCCCTTGTAGAAATACGCGGCGCCTTCGCTGGCATCCAATTTTATTGCTTCATCGAAATGTTGTAGTGCCTCGTCATACTTTTCTTGTTGCAGCAAAGTGATGCCGGCTTTGACGGCTTGTTGAGCTGGCGTGTAAGTCTCTTCTGAAGACGGTTCGGTCGAGGGTGACGGAGTTTCCGCATGTTGTTCCTTGGACGGTGTTGAGGGCGCTGCAGACGTTGAGGGAGTTGACGGCGTCGTGTTGGGTTGTTCCGCCTTTGTTTCCGTAGAAGGCGCGGTTTCAAACGGATTGGCACCGGGCATGCGACCCTGCGATTCCGGTTTTGCCGGCTCGGTATTGCCCGGAGTACCCGAGGGACCTTGCAATGGAGCCGGTTGAGTTAGAGATGATCGGCCAGCGCCTTCTGCGGCGGCCGGAGCAGACGGAGTTGTTGCCTGAGGCGTGGGAGCTCCAAACGGATTTGGTGGACCGGAGGAAGGCGGCTGAGAAGTATTATTTTCTGGTGCGCCCAGGGGACCCTGCAGTGGAGCAGGTTGCGCCAACGAAGATCGGCCTGGACCCGGTGTACCTTGTGCTTGCGGGGCGGTGAGCGACGGGGCTGTTTCGCTGAACGGATTCGGCGGCCCGGCAAGTGGCCGCGTGCCTGTATCGGCCGGCGGGGCATTGGGAGTAACAGGTTGCTCGCGCGCCGGAGCCAAGCTGGAGGGTTGATCGGCCGGAGCTGCAGCAGCGGACGAGAATCCCATTACGCCTGTCAAAAAAGATCCAATTACCGTTGCGGTGACCACCGCCGACCAATGCCGCCAATCAAGTTTCATCATCATCCCCGTTGCCATACAGGAAACCCGATGTTCGGCCTTCATGGCTTCGCGCTCGGAAAAGAGAAGTGGGATGCCTCGTACGCCCCAACATGGCCAATCTCCCGCGAGAACTGGCGGGATGACTTCAGTATAATCAGACGACGCTGATTGCCGCCAAAGACTTGGCCGGCTGAAGAAAGTTTTCCGGTATTACAGACGATACAACCGGAACCAATGTGCTTGCCTGCTGGCCAGTTAACGTAGTGTCGTGGTCGAATTTGGGCTTTCGGCCTGAAGAACTTCGGCAACGTAACGCTTGGGGTTCTGGCTAAAAATTTGTCGCGAGGCCTCGTTGGAAAACAGGTAAATCCTGTTTTGATATGAGATGCCCAGTGCACGTTTGCCGCTGACGTCTTGGCCATAATCAATAGCCATTACGACGTCTTGGCCAGAAATTGCGGGACTGTAGCGATCCGGATCTGCAAGAAATCTTTTTTGTTGCTCTGGCCCAGTGAACAAGTATGTGCGGCCACGATGAATCACACCCCAACGCCGATCGCCAACTTGCCAACGCTGCTGTTCTACGAGCGTCACGGGACAGTAGCCATCTAAAGCCAACGGCGGCACTGTAGCGGTGAACTGCGCAGTTGCCTGGCTGGAGGAAGGTCCGCCCGTTGCCGCGGTCGTGATGTTGGAATTGGGCACAGGAGCCGATTGTGCAGTGGCCGCTGCGCTCGCAGCCGCAGATGGACCATAAGCGGTGGATCGATAATTAGTCGGAGGCACGGTTGGTGGCGAATAAGTAGGGGGCGAGTATGCCGGCGGCGCGTACGCCGGATGAGCAAGGCCCGCCGGTGCGACAATCGACGGACTGACAGACACCGATGAAGTGCTGGCGGCAGGAATACCTCCGTTTACCCCATTCGAAGATGACGAAAAATGTTGATAGTACTCCGCATACCGGCTGTCAGAATAGGCGGGCACGGCGGGTATCGATACACTCGCTGGATTTGCTGCTGGAGCGCCCCACGCCGCGTTCGGCGCTGCAGCCGGCATATTTCCGGCCGGCAGAGTTGCTGCGACGGAACCTGAAGTGTATCCGGGCGAAAGGCTCGAATTGGCCAGCACCCACCCTGATGCACTTACTGAATTCATCGAGCTGCCCACTTGGCTTGCGCCAGCGATCGGCGCTGTGGCAGGCGCGCCAGCGACAGAGTTCACAGCGCCTGCAACAACCGCCAACTTTTGCATGTACTCGTCAGGAGTCGGCGGGCTTACCATTCGTCCAACAATTTGACCGCTAGGCGTAATGACAAGGTCAGTCGGGAGGCAAGTTATGCCATATTGTTTCGTCGTAGTTGGCCAATCGTCAGCGTTGACTTTCACCGGTACAAACCGGGCTTGAATAGCCTGCTGCACCTGTGGTAGCGAGAAAACATTTTTTTCCAATTGTTTGCAGGCGATACACGAAGGCGACCAAAAGTGCACTAAGATAAGGCGATTGGTCTGCGCGGCAATCTGCTTTGCCTGTTCCAAATTCGTTTGCCAGAGGATTCCTTTTGACGAAGCACACTGAGCCCAAGACGACCAGACCAAGCAGCCCATGAATACGCTCGCAATTGCAGTATGTTTCCCAGGCCTTCGGAACATGATTGAACCCCCCCTAGGCTTTGTCGTTAAAAGTAGGACTGAGCTGTTAGGTTAATGCGTGTCGATAGCGCTCCCCCTCGTGGTTATCGGATGGGAAAGCAATCCGGTTATATGAAAATTACCGAGCAAGAGGAGATTGCCGGTTTTCAGCTGAAAACCGATGAAAAATGATAAAAATGGCCGCATTGAACATACGGCCGATTAATTCCCTAAATTCTCTAGGCTTGCTTAATCCACCGCTTGACACAGGCTGAACAATGAATATGATTGAGCGCAGTTAAAGTTTCTGCCTATTAATATAGGCGCAGCTGGCCGTAAAGATGATTCTGGCGGCCGCTTCTCGCGACCAGGAATTCGGCGCGAGGAACATAAAATTCTAGTTCTGTCCGCTGCTTTGCTGTTGTTGTCGTGAGTGCTAGCAACGACCTTTCGTAGTCAGTACTCATTTTTTGGCGACCTGTTTTTGACCGCGTTGGCCGGAGACCTGCAAAGCAGTTATCAGAGGTGTTCGTACTGTTGGGCACACTTTTGTTGGGGGCTATGCACATTGGCCCGGAGCTAACGCTCTTTGCATGGCTAGGCAACGCGATTCTGTGAAGCGCGTCCGCCCGGCCAAAAACTGATTTTCGTATCGTTTTGCAGTATTTTTATCTATTTTGTTCCAATGGCAGATTGAGAATGATGCATCTGTCGTAGCGGACCATTGGCTGGATTAAAGTTGTGCGTCCAGTCTGTAAGTGTTGGAGGCGTTCCAACCCCAGCGCTGGGATCAGCGCTTCGTGAGGTTTCCTTTCAGGGTGAGCTATGGGAAAGAAGCGTAATAAGGGTGGTCGTGGGCGAGGCCGAGGTTACTACGGGGGCGGGGGCGGTGGTGGTCGTGGCGGAAACATGAACGGACGCCCAGGGGGATATGGAGGCGGTGGCTACCGTCGCTACGGCAATGATCCTGGCCCTCGTGCGCCATTGCCTGAAATTGAATTTCCCGAAGGTTCCGATACTACACCGCCTGAACCGGGCGCTGGCGTTCTTGAGCTGCATCCCAATGGTTATGGATTCTTACGCAGCATCGCCAATAATCTATCTCGGGAACGTACGGATCCGTTCGTTCCAGGCACTATGATCGAGAAATTCCGCCTCCGCGAGGGAGTGTTGGTGAACGGGATGGTGCAACACAGCCGCCGCCAACAGGGTCCGCGGCTGAAGGAAATCCTTGATGTCGACGGAATGAAACCGGAAGATTATCCGAACGTTAAGGACTTTGACCAACTTACGCCCATCAATCCAGAGAGCTGGTTGCAATTGGAAACCGGTCAGCAGCCGATTACGACTCGCGTAATTGATTTGCTGACGCCGATTGGAAAAGGTCAGCGAGCTCTGATAGTCGCACCACCACGCACTGGAAAAACCATTCTGCTGCAGCAAATAAGTCAGGCGATTTCGCAAAACTATCCGGACATGAAATTGGTGATGCTACTCATCGACGAGCGGCCGGAGGAAGTCACTGACATGCGGCGCAGTGTGAATGGCGATGTGATTGCTAGTAGCCTCGATCGCGATGTCGAAAGCCATGTTCGCTTGGCACAAATTGCCGTTGAACGTTGCAAACGGCTGGCTGAGATGGGTAAAGATGTGTTCTTGTTGATGGATTCTATTACCCGCATGGCCCGAGCGTTTAACAAAGTGACTCGCGGCGATCGTACCGCCACAGGCGGGTTAGATATTCGCGCCCTCGATATTCCCAAAAAATTATTTGCCACTGCTCGGTTGTTCGAGGAAGGGGGCTCGCTCACGATTGCGGCGACAGCACTGATCGACACCGGTAGCCGCATGGACGAAGCGATTTTTCAGGAATTCAAAGGTACCGGCAACATGGAATTGGTGCTCGACCGTAAGCTCGCCGACCGTCGCGTTTGGCCGGCTTTGGACATTACTCAATCGGGTACCCGCCGCGAAGAAAAGCTGCTTGACGCGGAAACGTTGCATGCCGTCACCATGTTACGGCGCACACTGGCTAACATGCATCATGTCGATGCCATGGAACAGCTCACAACTAAGTTGGCAAAGTTCAAAACGAATCGTGAGTTCATTAGTCTGATTGCCGGCGCCAAAGCGGGTGTGGATTAAACTGCAAACTGTACTCAACGGCACTCAACCGATTGTGCTCTACCGGCGCAATGGTTGATCAAGCTTGTTCGCCAGTTCTACTTGATTTGCTGGCGGCACTCGTGCCATGCCAAAGCGCGCTGGCGAGACCTTGGCTGAGGTGTGATATGGTATTTCGATCACGCCCAATGAATGCATTTCCGGAAAACGCTGCTGCCAGTCGGCAGGTGGACCAGGATGCTTGGAATCTTCAGACCACACGAGTACTCCACCTGCAGTCCGAAGTTTTTCGTCACTTGCCCAAGGACTAACTCGGCGATCCAAATCGCCATATATGCACGGGGTATCCTCTGAATAAAAAGATGCATTTCCAGCCAGCCACCAATCACCCCCAACCCACGGTAAGGTAGTGGCGTATTCTCCGTGCCAAGCTTGCTGCACGGCAGCCCCCAGTTCTTGTCCAGGAAATGCGGCATGAGACCAGTTTTGCAACACATAGGGTGAAATGAACCGCTCGGCAACGAAGGCAATTGGAAACAACGTTGCCACCATTGTGGCCCGGTATAGTACCCAGCGCAGTTTAATAGGGTCGTTGCTGAATTCGAAGCAGGTTAACAACAACAGAGGCCAAAACATCCATAACGGCGCGCCCCAGCCTGGAGACAACTTCGCCCCTGTGATTGCAGACAACAGCAAATATAAACCGAAGGGGCCCATCCCAATGAACAGTGCAAAAGAGCGGACATAAGACTGATCAGAATTCCAGTCGCGCAATTTCCATTTTTGCCCTAGCGCTGGCCATAACAATAGTGCCGCGGGCGCAACCGCTGCTGTTTGTGAGAGGAGGAATGTCAGCGGATTAACTATATGGTCTAAAAATCCTCCAGCATGCTGCGAACGGTTCATCGCATATTGAATGGTGGGAAAATGCGATGACACCGTCCAAATTAAATGGGGCGCGATCAGAATCAATGTTGTCGATGCAGTCAGATACGGTCCGGCGGTGCGCCATAATGGTCGAGCCCCAGGATGGACAACCAACAAGGCCACCATCGACAATCCTAAGAAAGCAATGTCATACTTCGTATACATGCCCAGCGCCAAGAACACGCCGGTGGCAACCCAATCTCTGCGCCGGTTCTGCATTAATGCAGCGTGGAACATAAGTGCTGATAGAGCCCACCAAGGCAGATTTAGCGTGTTGTTGTTGAATTGAACCGTTTTCCAGTTGAAAAAGTAGCACGATTCCAGCAGTAAAAGCGACAACAATGCCAATGATGACGACAACCAATGTCGCGCTAGTTTCCAAACTCCCCACATCGCCAGCACTACAGCACATTGTCCTCCAAAATACAGGACAATTTCCTGCTTTCCAAATACACTCGTGAGCGCGTGGGCGCACCAAGCGGGAAGTGGTGGATGCTTGGAATAGCCGAGTTGGCTATTTTGTCCCCAAAACCACATTTCGATTGAATCGAATGTCAAGTTGCGATTGGCCAAAGTGGGGACGATCGTCCAGGCTGCCAAATGGACTAAAAGAATGATCCAAACCCATCGAATTGCCGGATCTTTTTCTACTGCCGCGGCGATCGGCAACTGCGCATCAATATCTCTCAACGCCATAAGTGCCCCCCAAAAGCCGATATTGCGTCAGACGAGCGTGCGTAGACTGCAGACGCAGATTGACACCAAAGGAACAATTACGTTCCTATCTTTGGGAGTTCGGCTCAATATTTGCCAAACATGAACTGCAAACCTGTTACGGACAAGTTTGCGTTCCCTTTATCAATCAAACTCAAAGAATTGCTAGCAAGCATTTTGACCAGCAACGTGTCGCTGAACTGCTTTGCCCAATGGTATGCCGCGCGGCAGGCTCGCGCATTCGGGCGGCCGACGTACAACGGCTAATTATCCAACCGAAGCCTTAAGAGTGCGCCGATTCGTTCGCCCCAATACTCATTGTTAACCACAATGCAAGTTGCAGCGTCAATTGGTTGAGGTTGGCTGTAACGGCAGCTTTATTTTGCCGGTTTGCGAGAAACCGCAAACGATGTAAGATTATGAATGTAAGTGGTTTCGGAGGGTAAGCGAATGGTTAGCGGCCACACTGGAAATGTGGTGCCGGGAAACCGGTTGCGGGTTCGAGCCCCGTGCCCTCCGCTAAAGGGAATGCGGCGATGGTCGAAGGGATTTGAAAGTAAGCCCGGTAGCGATAGTAGAGTAATCGGATACCAGATAAACCTGCGACGAGCTCTATAACCGCTGTAAGAACTTCACGGTTGCTTCCGTGCGTGATTCGACCTGCAAAGCCTGATACATGCGGCGAATATGGGTGCGCACCGTGCTCATGCTGATATTTAGTGCTGCGCATATTTCCTTATAGCGATATCCTTCGGCAAGCAGCGACAGCACCTCATATTCCCGCTTGCTGAGCTTCTCCACTTCGGGGTTTTTCTTGCGAATCTGGCTAAAATAACCAACCACTTTCCGCGCGATCGGCATAGACATGGGAGAACCACCGCTGTGAATTTGCTCGATGGCATGCATTAATTCAGCAGCAGGAGCACTTTTCAGCACATAGCCGTTTGCGCCGGCGCGCAACGAATTGAAGATTAAATCGGTTTCGTCATAAGTGGTAAGCATCAGCACTTCCAAATCCGGCAAATTGGCCTTTAAGCGACGGACACATTCAATGCCATCCATGCCAGGAAGGTTAATATCGACCAGCGCCACTTGAGGTGGGTTTTTCGGAATGCCCACTAGCGCTTCTTCCGCGGTCGGATAGCTCGCCAAAAGTTTCAAACCCGATTCGGCAAGCAGAGCCCGTAAACTTTTGCGGGTAGATTCGTGATCTTCGACAATGGATACCGTAATGGTCATCGTGGAGTGCCTCCTAATTTGCCGAGCGGCAAGGGAAACTGAGGAAAATTTTCGTGCCGCTGGCTTTTTCGCTGTTAATTTCAAAGCGGCCGTCGATATCTGCCATTCGTTGCCGCATGTTGTGGAGTCCGTCGGCCAGCACATCTTCGGTTGCGCCGTTGAACCCACAGCCGTTGTCCTCGATGGATAAATACGAAGATTTTCCATTGACGCCCACATGAATTCGCACTTCGCTGGCGTGCGAATGCCGCACGACATTGTTCAGCGCTTCTTTCACCACTAGCAACACGTTATGCCGAACTTCCGCGGTGACGGGTACCCGGGGGGCATCCTCAACCAAGTTCATCCGGCACCGAACATCGGCCGAATCCAAAAATTCCAGAGCATATTTGCCCAGGTAATTTAGCAAGTGTTCCAGCGTATCATTGCGCGGATGGACGGCCCACACCGTTTCGTCCAACGACTTCATGATTTGCCGGGAGGTGGAGGTAATTTGCTGCGCATAAGCGCGAACTTCATTTTCGTTGGCGCGATGACGCAGCGCCATATCACCCAGCATGGCGACACTGGTTAATCCGGCGCCGAGTTCGTCGTGCAAATCGCGCGCGATGCGGGTGCGTTCCCGATCAATTGCGGTTTGGCGTTCGAGGCTTCGAACCTGCGCGCGTAAGCGGCGGAACGAAATATAACGCGCCAGCGCCACCACTGCCGTGGTAAACAAGCCCACGGCCCCCAATCGAAACCAAGTGGTTTGTAAAATTCCGGGCACCACGGTGAACGCCAACTTAGCGCCGGCTTCGTTCCACACGCCGTCACTGTTACAAGCCCGCACGGCGAATTGATAATCGCCCGGCGGCAACCGGGAGTACGTTACTTCCCGTTGCGCGCCACCGTCGATCCAGCGGTCGTCAAAGTTTTGCAACTGATATTGAAATTGCACGTTGGAAGGAGCATTGAAGCTTAGGGCCGTGAAATCGAATTGCACCCGATGGTGATCCGGCGGAAGTTGCACGGGGTTGGTTGGCTGATCGAGATTGACCGTGGTGGTCGATGGAAAGACGCCGGCATATGAAGCCACCAGATTGTCGTCTACTAACACTTTTTCCAAAATCACCGGTGGCGGCTGCAACTGTTCGCGAACTTTTTCCGGCGAAATCGTGACCAGTGCCGGCCCCATGATGAGCCATAAATGACCGTCATGACCTCGAACCGCGTTGCAGCGCGCGACGGTGGTTTGTAGCGTGGGTAATCCTTCTTCCAGGCCATAGTGCATAGAGCGTAAGCGCGTTTGTTTTCCATCGGCAACGTCGGCTAACTCGCGCTCACGGACTTTGAAAATGCCGTTGCTGGCGCCGAACCATACCCAGCCGCGCTCGTCCGGAATAATTTGGGCGATGCAATTGCTATAAAGCCCCTGACGCGTGTCGATTCGCTTAACGTTTCCATCTTGGAGTTGAAAAAGTCCTGATTGTGCCGTACCGATCCAAATGGTTCCATTGTTATTGGCATATAGGCATAGAATACCCACAAAGCCTTTCGGTAAGCGGCTAGTTTCGTCGAACACATTATCGTTTGTAATTCGCCAAAGCTTGCCGCGTTCCGATGCAATCCAAATGTTTCCATCGCCGTCTTCTGCCAGAGCGCGAACATGAAACTCGAGGGCAGGCAACGTGAATGTTTGAAACTTGCCGGCTCGTACGCGTTGTAATGTGTCCGGCGTTTGTGCAACAATCCATAAATCGCCATTTTTGGTCACCAGCATTTTAGAGATGGTTTGCGCTGCCAATCCGTCCGATTTGGAATAGCTGGCCCAATGATCGTGTTGCAAATTGAATAATCTTCCGTTCTGTCCTCCGACCCATATTTTGCCGTCTCGGTCGGACGCGACGCTAATTACTGCTTCATCCGACCACGGGTTCGGCAGCGAAGCATTAATCCATTGGCCGTCCGTGCGCCGCTTAAGACTTCCATCCTGCATGGCGGCCCAGAACGTGCCTTCCGTATCTTCGCAAAGCGACATGACGGTTTGCGACATTAAACCGGTCTCGCCTCCCTCCAGCATAATGGCCCTTGGTTGCACACGATTTAGACCACCACCCTGGGTTCCAACCCATAAGTTTCCATCGCTGTCTTCGGTCAAACTGGTCATGCGATGAAAGGAAGTTGGCACATTTTCGAATGTCTTTCCGTCATAGCGAAACAAACCGTAAGCCGAAGTTCCAATCCAGACTGCGCCGTTGTGATCTTCCAACATTACCAGCGAATTTCCAATCGCATGTTTTGGTTTGAACGAACCGTGATCTTCAAGATCTCCGTTCTCGTCACAGTGCGAAAGCGCAAAGTCGCTGGTGATCCACACGCCGCCGCGATGCGCAGCGGTCAACTGCGCCTGCTGCGGTAACTTTGCCAGCACGTTAAAACGACCATCACGAAAGATGCCGATCTGGGCTCCCTTGGCAAACCAAATTGAGCCGTTGATATCAACTATTAAATTGCAAGTGGAACGGCCATTCGGTACCCCGTCTTGAGCGCTAAATTCTGTGATCTTTTGGTCTAAAATTCGCGCTAGCTGCCCGGCGCGTGAACTCACCCAAATGGCCTGCTGCCCGTCTTCCACCACATCTTCCGGCTGGAAATTTGGCAAGTGCCCTAAGATTTTTGGCGGCCTGCCAAAATCCATTTCAATGATCCGACCCGTCTCAGACGCTACAAGCAGGCCGCCGGCATGCGTCTTTGTGATTGCAGCAACCCGTTCCTTTTCACTCTCTGAGGGAATGGTAAGAGGGCACTGTTCAAATTTCACGCCGTCGAAGCGCGATAGACCGGTAGGAGTGCCCACCCAAAGATAACCATCCTGGGTTTGGACTACTCCGGAGATTTTGGAGTTTGGCGAAGCGTCGTTCGGCTGCCAAACGCGAACATTCCAATCTGTGGGTGCTCCGGCGGCGCGGCTCGTAATGAGCAAGGCAAACAGTGCGATCGTGCGAAGTCGGCACGTTTGGGAAACGGTGAACAGCGCCTGCATGGCATTCCGGTCCAACGGGCAAGTGTGAGAGATTCTTATATCATCCTCTCCGCTCGGGCGAGTATCAAGGCAGGCCACTGCCACCGTGAAATAATTTCATCAGCATCAGGCACCTACTAAGGCGTGTCATCCTTTTGGACGACAGCGCAAGCGGCGCGCGTCGGCGCGTCGTACAAAATGGCGACACGCAAAAGCCCGCAATTTCATTGTGACTGGCGAGAACCGAAATATAATTCGGGCAGTTGGGTTCCGGGGAGTTTTCTAAGCGCTATCAAGGCATCGTGCCGAGAAAGCTGCCGCCTCCATCGGATCAGCCGCTACTAGCTGTGCCCAAACATTGTGCCGCGAAATTATCTCTACAGAAGGAAAACGGAAATGCTTACTACCGTCCGCAATCTGCGTAAGTTGATCTGCCTTGTAAGCGTTGTCTGTGCCATTGCCGCGTTCCGGGCAAAAGCCGCGAATCTTACTTGGGATAGCGATGGCGTTCCTCCGGTCACCGATGGCAGCAACTTTTGGGATACCCTTCCCACCAACATCTTCTGGTTCACTGGCACTTCCGACGTCGTGTGGGATAGTGTCAGCACGGCGCTATTTGGCGCCGGCAATGGAACTGCCCCATACACCGTTACCATCGACGATGGCTCCGGCACAGTGAATGCCGCAGGTCTCACATTTAATAACCCCGGTACCGGGGCAAGCTATACGATCGCCGCCAGCGGCAGCGATACCCTGACGCTGAACGTGGCCAATCCGCTGATCAGCATTGGCACAGGGGTCAGCGCAGCCATTAGCGCTCCGATCGCGGGCGCTTTCAACAGCAGCACCGGCACGAACAATACGACGGGATTGATCATTAAAAGCCTGAGCGGCAATACGGGCACGCTCACTTTGTCCGGCGCCAGCACCTACACGGGCAGTACGATCATCGAAAGCAGCGGGGCCGCGAACACGGGGACCGCGGTGGCCTTGACAGGCGCCGCCACACTGGGCTCCTCGGGATCAAATGTTTACATTGCCTTTAAT
>DASRSD010000079.1 GCA_035656635.1 Pirellulales bacterium | reverse complement strand
CCAGGAACACGTGCTGCCCATGATTCCCTCCGGCATGACGGTGAAGGATTTGATTAAGGAGTAGGTGGGGGATCTAGTGGCTGGTGACTAGTGGCTAGTGCCGGCTGGCGAGTGTGTCGTTGCTAGCGGTTGCGAGCGCTTTCGGCGGCCGTGCTGGCAGGTGCTCACGCCGGTTCCTCTCTCTTTGTCCGCCGTAGACTTTTTCTAACCGGCAAATCTTTCCTTGCTGGATCTGGCAACTGGCTTTTGGTTGTCGGGCCTCTGAAGTTTTGGCCGATATAACGAGCAGACACCACAGCATCGTTGCGCGCCGGGCACAAGTGTGCTAGCAACGCCTTGGTCGAAAAAATTCATGGTCGCAAACAAACCGGCGGCATGCTGGCGGGGTGCGGAAGTTTTTTCCCCTGTTATCGCTTGTTTCGGATGAAAATTCTCATGTGCTTTTCGTCCCGCCGTCGTGTTGTGCGCCATGTTGTGATTACTGCCCGTCTGCTCTTGGTCGGCTGCTTCGTCGGATCGGCAGCGGGCTTTGCCCTGATTGCCGGACTCGTGCGGGCGGAAACTCCCGCGCAAGGAACAGCGTTCTCGCAGGGAACGGTGCTGAACGCCTCGCCGGCAGATGAATTGGGCCTGCAACGGGTAACGCCGCAAAAATCGGGAACCGCGCAAACCATCACGCCCGTCATTACGACGGTGGCCATCAGTCCCGACGGCGTTCAACTGGCCACGGCGGGGGACGATCACATCATCAACCTGTGGAACATTGAAGACGGCAAGGTAATGCATCAATTGCGCACCCACACCGATTGGGTGCGGTCCGTGGTTTATAGCCCTGACGGCAAGTTGCTGGCTTCCGGCGGGGACGATCGGAAAATTCATGTGTGGGATCCGGCGACAGGCAAGCTGGTGCGCAAATTTGGCGAGCACGATGCGGCCATTTACGCGCTGCAATTCGATCCGAGCGGCAAAACCATCGCCGCGGCCGGCTTTGAAAAAGTTGTGCGGCTGTACGATGTTTCCAGCGGCCAACTCCTTCGCACGCTGGATTGCTCCTGCGACGATATTCGCGCGGTGGCCTTCTCGCACGATGGCCAAAAGTTGGTGGCCGGCGGACGGGACGGACACATTCGCATTTGGAACGTAAACGATGGGAACGTGCTGAACGATT
The DNA here is from genome assembly GCA_035656635.1 of Pirellulales bacterium. NCBI lineage: Bacteria > Pseudomonadati > Planctomycetota > Planctomycetia > Pirellulales > Pirellulales bacterium. The sequence goes on along the minus strand of DASRSD010000079.1, from coordinate 801 downwards.
GGCAAGGACACGACCATCGCATTCGCATTGTCGCTTTTTCTCCGGCAGGCGATCGGATTGCCACCGCCGGCGAAGGGCAGCAAATTCGCGTTTGGGATTTGGCCACAGCCCAACAACAATTGGCCCTCGATCATGGCCAAGGAAAAGTGTTGGCGCTGTGCTTCTGCGGCGAAGATCGCCTGGCCAGCGGCGGCAGCGACAACCTGGTACGGGTGTGGAATTTGTCGACGCAAAAAATGACCGCCAGCTTCCCGGGGCATACCGGCTCGGTCGCGGCGCTGGCTTGCGATCCGGCCGGCAAATTGCTGGTTTCGGGCAGCTTCGACACCACAATTCGGTTGTGGCAATTGAACGCGCCCAAGGCCGACTAAGCGGAAACCTGGTCTAGCATCGATCGAAAGTTAACTCGGGGCATTTGCGACACGGAGGTTGCAGTGGTGAGCATCCTGCAAAGTATAAACCGGCTGGGACGGCTGTTTCGAGGCGATCGTTTTTGGCGCCGCGACGATCCCCATTGTGCCGCCAACCGGTTGCGCGTGTGCGGCTTCGAGCATTTGGAAGTTCGCAATCCACTGACGGTCAGCCCGCTGCCCATCCATTTAGGTTCCACCTACCTGGAGCCTGCCAGCGGCGACGACAGCAAGCCGAACGTGATTTTGGTCTCCTTCCAAGGAGGCGCGCCGGGCACGCAATTGACGCAGCTGGTTATTGACGGCGACAAAGATCAAGATGGAAAATTCTCCTCCGGCGAAGTGTTTTTTGATACCGCGCCGGGCGGCTGGGGCGATTTCGATTCCAATC
>DASRSD010000078.1 GCA_035656635.1 Pirellulales bacterium | reverse complement strand
AGACGTTCTAGTGAGAGCTGGTGAAACTATCAACGACGACAAAGTCGCACTGCTGCGACTAGAACATGATGCGTATATTGCAACCTTAACTCCTGGAGAGGAGATTTCTCGATCGCTGGCCTTCTTCGGCATGATGCTGGCCATGTTCATGCTGAGTGGGTTTTACATCCTATACCGCGAACGTTCGATTTTTCGCAATTACGGCCGGTTCAGTGCCATGCTGGGCATGTTTATCGCCGCGGTGACACTGGTGGCAATGGCTAAAGACGCCTGGCGAGTTGATTCCATTCCGGTGATGCTGTTCGGTATGACCGTGGCGCTGGTTTATAACCAGGAACTGGCGTTGTTGTTGACGGCTGCTTTAGTACTGGTAGTGTCGGTCGTGGTATTGAACGAAGATTTGTCGTCGTATATTACGCTGATGAGCGCAGCCGTTTCGTCCATTCTGTTGCTGGGAAGAGTGCGCAGCCGCAGCAAGCTGATTTATGTGGGCATTGCGTCGGCGATCATTGCGATGCTTACTGAAATCGGCGACAGCGTTCTGGCCGGCCAACCGCTGAAGCAAACCTTAATTTATGATGTTCCGCCGGCCGGTTGGGGTGCGGTTGCGGCGGGATTTTTGATGACGGGTTTGTTGCCGTTCATTGAAAAATCGTTCGGTGTGCTTACAGACATCAGCCTGCTGGAAATTGGCGATATTTCGCATCCGCTGCTTCAGGAATTGGTGCGTCGGGCGCCAGGCACCTATAACCACTCTATCAACGTGGCAGCTATCGGCGAGGCCGCCGCGGATGCCATTGGTGCGCGCGGGCTTTTGGTGCGGGTGGGCGCTTATTTCCATGATATTGGGAAGATGCTCAAACCGCAATACTTTGCGGAAAACCAAGCGCAGGGTTCCCCCAGTCTGCACGAAACGCTGCTACCGGCGATGAGCCGCTTAATCATTGTCGCCCACGTGAAAGACGGCGCCGACTTGGCTCGACAACATCATTTGCCGCAGCGCATTATCGATTTCATTGAGCAACATCATGGAACCACGCTGGTGGAATATTTTTTCCGCCGGGCTGCACAGCAAAGCGAAAGCGATCCTACCCGCGGAGAAGTTGAAGAACACTCGTACCGCTATCCAGGCCCCAAACCGCAAACCAAAGAAGCCGGCGTCCTGATGATGGCCGACGCTGCCGAAAGTGCCAGCCGTACGCTGGTCGATCCTGCTCCAGCCCGACTGGAAGGCTTGGTGCACGATTTGGTGATGGCGCGGCTGCTGGACGGACAATTTGACGATTGCGGCCTAACGCTGCAAGAATTGCACGAGGTAAAAGAAAGCCTGGTGAAATCGCTGACGGCGGTCTACCATGGCCGTGTGCGGTATCCGGAACAAAGAACTGCATGAGCCAAGCTCTTTTGTCGTCGTATGAAATCTTCGCTGCGCACCATGTCTAATTCTCCGCATCCTATATCGGATGCCGTCCCCTCGATTGTCGTTGAAATTACCAATCGGCAAGATCGACACGCCATTAGCAAAAGTCAGCTGGCCGAAAGCATTCGCGCCGTGTTGTTGGGCGAAGGTCTGCAGCGAGCGCATATTTCATTGGTCGTTGTTGACGATCGGACCATCCAGGAGCTTAATCGGCGATTTCTGCAACACGACGAATCGACGGATGTACTTAGCTTCCCGCTGGAGCATGGCGACGGTTTTGTCGAAGGGGAAATTGTCGTCAGTGCCGATACCGCTGCGCGCACTGCTCAGCGCTTCGGATGGTCGGCTGACAATGAACTGTTGCTGTACGCTATTCACGGCGCGCTGCATTTAGTCGAGTACGACGATCAAACAGCCGCCGCTAAAGAAAAAATGCGCCGGCGCGAGCGCTTTTATCTCCGACAGTTCGGCCTGAGCCCACGGTATAAGGAAGGTTGCCCGTGAGCAATGCGACCCTAATTTGGTTATCTGTTTTTGCCCTGGGATTGGCCAGCTTCGCCGCCTGTGCAGCGCAAGCCTTTCGTGATTTTTCCCGATCGCAGCTTCGGGAACTCCTGCGACACCGAAATTTGCTGCCGCAGTACGACGAAATCATTGAACATCATCGCCAGGCTGGCTTGGGGGCGGAAAGTCTGCGCGTGTTTGCGACTGCGGCCGCCGTGGTGGCTGCAGTGGCGTTTTTGTGGAACACACATTCCGATGGGCTTTCCTGGTCGATTTCGTTGCTCACCACTTTCGGGGAAACCATGGGAGGGGCACTGATTTTATGGCTGGCCATTGTCTGGTTCCCGGCCGTGTTGGCTCGCATTTGGGCCGAACCATTGATTGTCCGCACTTGGCCCATTTGGCGCGCCTCCGGTCGAGTGCTGGCCCCCTCGGCCGCAGGCGCCGATTTCGTGGAACGGACCATGAATCGCATCTCCGGCAAAGAATCCGCGACGCTTGCCGAAGAGGAATTGGAAGAAGAAATTCGTGAAGTGGTGACCGAAGGACAGCGTGAAGGGTTGATTGAAGAAGATGCCCGCGAAATGATCGAAAGCGTGATTGCCTTGGGGGAAGTGGTGGTTTCAGAAATTATGACGCCGCGCACCGACATGATTTCGATACCCAACGATTTACTCTGGGAAGAAGCGTTACAGCAGGTTATTGCCTCTGGCCACACCCGAATTCCTATTTATGGCGACAGCCACGACCAGATCGTCGGGATTTTGCACATTAAAGATATGCTGCATGAGCTGGCGCGCGGGCCAAATGCTCCGCATCGATCTGTTTCCGATTTACTGCGGCCTCCGTTTTTTGTACCCGAGAGCAAACCGGTGGACGATTTACTTCAGGAATTTCAGCGGAGCCGCAACCACATTGCTGTGGTGCTAGACGAATTTGGCGGCGTCTCCGGCCTGGTGACGATTGAAGATGTGTTGGAAGAGATTGTCGGTGAAATTGCCGACGAACATGACGATGCTCCCGCCGGCGATGGAATCAAGCTCATCGACGATCGGCACTGCGAAGCCTTGGCCGGAGTGCATCTCAGCGAAATCAACGAACGGCTGGGGCTGCATCTACCGGAAGACGAACATTTCGACACCATTGGCGGATTTGTTTTTCATCAGCTTGGCCGCATTCCACACATGGGCGAGGAATTAACATACGACGGCGTTAAAATCAAAGTGCTGGAGGCCGCTCGTCGGCGCGTTCACCGGGTGGCCATCGAAGTGCTGCCGCCGCCGACCGAAGACGAAGCAAGCGCCGAATCTGAAGTGCCCAGCGCCGACTAGGACTGGCCCGTTTCGCGGTTTCCCCGGCGCTGATCGGCGAGTAGGATTTACCTTCCGCTCACCACTTGGCCCCTGCAACTTTTTTCCATGTCATCTGAAAAAGCCACCGCGCTGGTGCTGAAAGTGGTCGAATTCAGCGAAACTAGCAGCGTGGTGACGCTATTTACCCGCGAATTTGGCAAAATACAGACTTTGGCCAAAGGTGCGCGCAGGCCGAAAGGGCCATTCGAATCCGCCCTTGACCTGTTGGCCTTGTGTCGAATAGTGTTCCTCCGCAAATCGTCCGGAGCACTAGACCTGCTGACAGAAGCCAAACTGGATCGGCGATTCCGTCCGCCCAGTAGCAACTTGTCTTGCCTGTACGCAGGTTATTACGTGGCCGAACTACTCAGTGAATTGACTGACGATTACGATCCGCATCCAGCGCTATTCGATCTAGCAGACCAAACTCTGCTTGCTCTTGCGCACGGCGAAGCGGCATCGAATACGGTCTTGCACTGGGAGTTGGCGGCGTTAAACGTGTTGGGACACTTGCCCTCGTCGGAAATTTGCGTCGAATGCGGCGTCATCGTGCCCAGAACCGAGCGGATTGCGTTTGGCTTGTTGGCAGGCGGTGTGCTGTGTTCGAAGTGCCGACCCGGTAAGCGGCAGGTGGTTTCAGTTCACGGTGGCACGGTGAAAACCATGGCACAACTGGCCGATTTGCAATCCGAAGCCTGGAAACGATTAGAGCTTGATGCCCGCACTCGCGGCGAGTTGCGCGGACTAATGAATAACTACCTGGCCCATTTGCTGGGCCATCGGCCACGAATGCACAACTACCTGACGGCGTAAAAGCCATACGACACGGATGTCATATTCCACTTGCACAGCAAAGCTTTTTGCATTCGTAGCCATTCTATGCGCCGCGGCAGCCACCATTGGCTGCAAAGGCACGCCCATCGATGTCGCTAAAGGGCGTCCCAGCGATTCCGATATTCCCGACGATGTGAAGTCCGATTACGAAACGCAAGAACCCACGGGTTGGGCCCGCTTGGCGCCGGAAAACGTCAGCAAGGAGATGAAAAAAGCCGTTGGTTTGGGCCCAAATCAAAAAATTGCCGAAGGATTTTTCGACGAGGGGGAAAAATTCTTCGAGGCCAAGCAATATGATAAGGCCGCCAAAAAATTTGCCTCTGCCGCCGATCGCTGGCCCAATTCCACGCTGGAAGAAGACTCCATGTTTTTGGAGGCGGAAAGTTATTTCTTCGCCGACCGCTATCCCTATGCCGAAGACGAATACGAAGAATTATTGAAAAAATATCCTAACACGCACCATCTCGATGCCACCACTAGCCGGCAGTTTGCCATTGGACGCTACTGGCAGCAAGAAGACGAATTGCACCACCACTGGGTGCTGACGCCGAATTGGACCGATAAAAACGATCCCATGTTCGATACCGCCGGTCACGCTTCCAATGCCTACAACAGCGTGCGGGTGAACGATCCGCGCGGCCCACTGGCCGATTGTGCCTGCATGACGGAAGGCAACATGGCCTTCCGGCGGCATCGCTGGGAAGACGCCGATTATTATTACAACATCGTCCGCACCGATTACCCGAAAAGCAAATATCAACTGCAGGCGCATTTGCTGGGAGTGCAATGCAAACTGCTGAAATATCAAGGACCCGGCTACAACAGCAAGCCGCTGGAAGAGGCCAATCAACTCATCGACCAAACGCTGGCGCAGTTTCCCAATGAAATTGGCGCTGAGCGCGAGCGGCTGGTTCGTGCCAAGGCCGAAGTAAAGGCCCAAATGGCCACGCGTGATTTGCAGTTGGCCCAATATTGGGACAAAGGCGATCATTACGGCGCAGCCCGCATTTATTACGCCCAAGTACTCAAGGAATATCCACAAACGCCATTCGCCGACCAAGCCAAAACCCGTCTGGCGGCCTTGGAAGGCAAACCAAATGAACCGCCCAGCCGACTGGCATTTTTGACCGATTGGGCGAAGCCCAAAAGTGTTGCCGAAGATGTCAATACGCAAGATCGCCGAGACACATTCCTGGCTCAGCAGCAAAAGGATAACCCCAATCCGCTAATTCCGGCTGTTCAGTCGGCAGATCGTCAGCAGGAAGCCAACCAAAACTACCAAGCAACTGGGGAAAGCCCCGTCCAAACGCGATAATTTTCGCTCAAGCAGTTTCTTGGAAGCAAACGGTGGGTAAGCATGCGCAATTTGACATCCACCTTTCGCCAGCCGCGCGAACAACGGTCGCGGCTTTGTAATTCTGCCCACCGCCTACCTCCTACCGCTTACTGCCTTCTGCCTTCTGCCTTCTGCCTTCTGCTTTTCCTTTCCGGCTGCGCGACCTATCACTTTGGCAACGCCTCGCTATTCCCGCCCGATATTAGCACGGTGTACGTGCCGATGGTCGAATCGCACAGCTTTCGGCCCGGTTTGGGCGAGGCATTGACCGAAGCCATCGGCAAGCAAATCGAAAAAGAAACGCCATACAAAGTTGTCGGCAGCCCCAATGCTGACAGCGTGCTTACGGCAAAGCTAGTGCGCGATACCAAGCGCGTGACCGATTTGAACCGCTTCGACGAAGCCCGCGATACCGAAGTCAACTACCAGGTGCAAGTCACGTGGATCAATCGCAAGGGAGACGTCATTTACAACGGCGCCGTCCCGCTCCCTCCCGAGTTTACCACCATCGGCGCCAGCGCCCAATACATTCCCGAGTACGGCCAATCGTATGCGACCAGCGAATATCAAGTCGTCGAAAAACTGGCCAAGCAAATTGTCGACTTGATGGAACGACCGTGGTGAACCGTGATCGATTGCTACGAATAGATCCTGCCGATTCGGCGCCGATCTGCAATCCATTCGGACTTGCGGCATAGCGTGCTGCTGGCCACCGCCCGATGTGCTACCATCAATCTGATGGAGCCATCTATTTCAAAACGTGCGGCCGTTTGGCAGCTCCGCACGCGCGCTTTGCAGCTGCCGTGCCGTCCTCTGCTAATGGGCATTGTGAACGTCACACCCGATAGTTTTTCTGATGGTGGGCAGTTTCTCGATTCCCAAGCGGCCATTGCCCACGCACAAAAACTCGTGAGCGAAGGGGCCGATCTTTTGGATATTGGCGGCGAAAGCACACGCCCGTATGCCGAACCCGTGAGCCAACAAACCGAGTTAGACCGCGTGCTGCCGGTTATCGAAGCGGTTTGCAAACTTGCGAAGGTGCCTGTCTCGATCGATACCTCCAAAGCAGCCGTGGCGAGCGCTGCCGTGGCTGTTGGCGCGGAAATTATCAACGATGTAACGGCTTTGCGCGGCGATGCAAAAATATTGGAGGTTGTCTGCCAAACCGGCGCCGGCATCTGCGTAATGCACATGCAGGGGACGCCGCAAACCATGCAGGACAATCCACACTACGGAAATGTTTTCGCAGAAGTGTTTGCTTTTCTGCGGGAGCGGCGCGATCATTTAATTTCGGCCGGAATGGAATTGTCTCGGATTTGCCTCGATCCCGGCATTGGCTTCGGAAAAACGCCGCAGCACAACCTGACGCTATTGGCCAACTGTTGGCGGCTGCACGAACTCGGTTGTCCGGTGCTTGTTGGCCATTCGCGGAAAAGCTTTTTGAATGGCATGCTGGGGAGCACAGGAGCTGATCGAACCGCTGCCGGCATTGGCGTGTCGTGCGCACTGGCAGCACAAAGCGTGCAAATCCTGCGCGTGCATGATGTCGCTCAAGTTAGACACGCTTTAATGCTGTTCGAGGCGGTTGGCACGAATCGGGGTCAACCTACACAAGCTCAATAGTCGTAACGGCCCAGCCTCAGTGGATGCCAATGGAAAAGCGCCGGTAGGGGCCAAATACCGTTAAAACAAGACGTTTCGCGATCGCTCCGACGTTGACTCTGATAGGAGTTTCAGAGATACTTCCGGTAGCGCATTGAACTGCGCCGGCAAGCAGATTGCCCGCCGTAAACTGTTTTGCAGCAATAAGTTGCCACGAGCCAAAAAGTATCATGGCCATCGTTGAAAAGGTTGATCTGAAAGCCTATTGCCTGGATGTGGCGCAGCGCGCCAAAGCGGCATCCACGGAGCTGGCCCGCGCCACCGGTGCGCAAAAAATCGATTGGCTGCGTCGTTCCGCCAAGGTCATGCGTCAGCGGGCCACCGAAATTCTGGAAGCGAATCGGCTCGACGTGGCCGCCGCGCCCGGCTTTGGATTGACCGAAGCCGAAATCGACCGCTTGAAGCTCACGCCGGCCCGCATCGAAAGCATCGCCGCTGCCCTGGAACAGATTGCCATGTTGCCCAATCCGGTGGGTGAGGTGATGGAATCATCCGTCCGTCCCAATGGACTCAAAGTCCTCAAAGTGCGCGTGCCGTTGGGCGTGGTGTTTTTCATTTACGAATCGCGGCCGAATGTCACTGCCGATGCCGCGGCCATTTGCGTGTTCAGCGGTAACGCGGTCATTTTGCGCGGCGGCAAAGAAGCCACACACAGCAGTTACGCAATTGTCAAACTGCTACGGCAGATGCTCGACGAAGTCGGCTTGCCATCGGATGCCGTCCAAATGGTGAACACACCCGATCGGGAAGCAGTGGGGCATTTTCTGCGCCTGCACGAATGGATCGATGTGGCCATTCCCCGCGGCGGCGAAAGCCTGATTCGCCGCGTAGCCGAGGAGGCCACCATGCCGGTCATCAAACACTTCACCGGTAACTGCCACGTCTACGTCGATCGCTCAGCCGATTTAGACATGGCCCAGCGTATTACCATCAACTCCAAATGCCAGCGGATGGGCGTCTGCAACGCGGCGGAATCGCTGCTGGTGCATGCCGACGTGGCCGCGGAATTTCTGCCCCGCATCGGCGCGGCACTGGTACAAAAGGGAATCGAAATTCGCGGCGACGCGAAGGTGCGCGAGTTCATTCCGCAAGCCAAAACGGCCACCGAGGAAGATTACGCGGCGGAATACCTTGGCCCAATTATTTCGGCCCGTGTAGTATCGTCCCTCGCAGAGGCCATCCGGCACATCAACCATGATGGCTCGCACCATACCGATGCAATTATTACGGACGATTTTTCGGCCGCCACGCAATTCACGGAGGAAGTTGACAGTTCCGCCGTCATGGTCAACGCCAGTACGCGGTTCAACGACGGGGGCGAATTCGGCCTTGGTGCGGAAATTGGCATCAGCACCGATAAATTTCACGCTCGCGGGCCATGTGGTTTAAAGGAATTAACCAGCTACAAGTACGTCGTGCTCGGTGCAGGACAAGTGAGAGAGTAGGGACCAGGATCGAGGGTCGAGGATCGAAGCAAGCCATGCCGACGCAAGCTTGTTCGTCCCTCACCCCGCGGTCTGCGCCCCTTCAAAGCATGGAGGCGAAGGATGACCGACGTTCTCAGTCAGGCCGATGTCGAAAAACTGCTGACTCAAATGGAGTCAGACAGCAATTCCGGCGCAAAAGCTGCCCCGGCTGGCGCGCCATCGGCCTTGCCGGACATAGAAGGCCGGCCGCGCGAAAAAATTGTCCCTTACGATTTCAAGCGGCCTGAACGCGTAGGTAAGGAGCAAATGCGGGCCTTGCAAACGCTGCACGAGGGTTTTAGCCGCAACTACGGGGCCGCGCTATCCGGCTTGTTGCGCAGCATTGTCGAGGTAAAGCTAACCAGCGTCGATCAGCTCACCTATAGCGAGTTTGTGTTCAGTCTGGAAAATCCCACCTGCTTCAACTTGCTGAAGGCGGAGCCACTCGACGGGCATCTCATTCTCGACATCAATCCCTCGATTTTGTTTCCGATTATTGATCGGCTGTTGGGCGGTGGTAAAGATGCCACGCCGCTGGCTCGGCGGCCTCTCACCGAAATTGAGCTGCGCTTGGTCGCCCGTATTACCGGACTGTTTTTGGAGGAATTTCGCCGGGCATGGATGAACGTCATCGAGTTGCGCGTGGCGGTCGAACGGGTGGAAAGCAATCCGCAACTGGTGCAAATTGTGCCACCGAACGAAGTGATCGTGCTCATCAGCTTTGAAATTACGCTGGGGGAAGCGCGGGGCATGATGAATTTGTGTATTCCCTTCAACTCGATCGAGCGCATCGGGCAAAAACTATCGTCCAACAGTTGGGTGGCCTATGGCCGGCGTGGTGCCACGCCGGAAAGCACCCAGCGGATCAGTCAAAATTTGCGAGGCGCGCTCGTGCAATTGGTGGCGCAACTGGCCGACACAAAAATTACCACCAGCGATTTAATCGGCCTGCGGGTGGGCGATATTATCACCACGGAAAAAGATGTGAACACGCCAATTACAATCAGTGTGGAAGGCGTGGCCAAATATCATGCTCGGGTCGGGGCGTTCAAGGGCCGCAAAGCCATCCGCATTGATGAGCCGGTGGCCGCGATCGCGCTGCCCAAAGCGGGCGCCAACGAAACGACCGGCAGCGGATCGGCATCCGCTTCTTCCCCAGCAGCCGGTCAACCCGGCAAGCCCGCCGCCCAGGTTCCTGTGAAAAAAAAGTGACCACAGCAGGCCGTGATAAGTAACCGCGGCCGATTTATCGCTTCAGGCGTGCGCTTTGGGCCCGTGAGTAGTTGATCCACCGTGTCACCGCCTGCAGCAAAATGGTCATTACAGCGGCCATCATGAACAGCGTTAGCGCCATGTTCAGGCAGCCTTTGATCATGAGCCCGTAATTGTTTCGCGCCCAGCCGTCGAGCCAATCATTGCGGAACCGTCCGGCCATGAGTTGGTAACTGGCCGTCATGGTTGTGCATATCACAAACAGCATCGGCAAGATGGTGAGAACGGCGTATTTCCCGCGGCCGGAATTGATGATCCACGAAGTAACGGCCGTGAGTGCAATCACAGCCAGTAGTTGATTTGCAATGCCAAACATGGGCCAAATGGTGTCGATCGAGCCGGCCCAAATCAAACCGCCCCAGCCGGCGGTTACTGCGGCCGTGGCAATCACAGCGCCGGGGAGCCAATCGGTTCGTTCAAACGGCTTCCAGATTTTGCCTAGCACTTCTTGGAGCAAGAACCTCGCAATTCGCGTGCCGGCATCAATGGTCGTCAAGATAAATAACGCCTCGAACATGATGGCGAAGTGGTACCAGTACTTTTTCACCGCATCGAGACTGACGGCATCGCCCGCCACACGGTGCATGGCCTGGGTAAAAATTTCCGACATGCCCACGGCCAGGGTGACCGCTCCGCCGGTGCGCCCGCGGAGCGATTCGCCCCCCACTTGCTGTTCGATTTGTGACAAATTGTCGTGATTGGCATCCAGGGCGGCCAATTGATTGGCAAACTGCGGAGCGCGGGCCAAGTCGATGTTGATGGCCCAATAATCTCCCTGCGGCATCGAGGCAGCGGCAATCAAAGCGATCACGGCGACCAAGCCTTCGATCAGCATCGAACCGTACCCAATCACCCGCACGTGCGATTCTTTCGAAATCATTTTGGGCGTGGTGCCGGACGACACCAGCGCGTGAAATCCGGAAATGGCTCCGCACATAATGCAAATAAAGCAGAACGGGAATATGGGGCCGTTCAAATTGGGTCCGCCGCCGCCGGCAAATTGTGGATTGACGGCGGGAGCCTGCAATTGCGGATTGGCCACAATCACCGCCGTGACGAGCAGACCCACCGTGCCGATTTTCAGAAAGCTCGATAAATAATCGCGGGGACAAAGCAGCAGCCACACCGGCAGCACCGAGGCAATAAAGCCATAACTGCACAGTGCAATAATCGTCTCTTCCCGTGAGAGCGAAAAAAACCGCTCCCATGCCGAACCGGGAATGAGTGCGCCCGCCACCGTCACGCCGATGGTGGCCGCCGCGCCAATGAGCGACGCTTCCACAATTTTTCCCTTTCGCAGCTTGTACATGTACAGTCCCACGAACAGGGCGATGGGAATGGTGCAGGCAATGGTGAATGTGCCCCAGGAACTGCCAGGGACGTTTTGCTTCCAAGGATACAGCTTGCCATTGTGCAGTCCGAACGGCGGCGTCTCAGTCGCCGCAGGCGCGGAGATTTTGAAACTCTCGCTGCGAATGACTTCCGTCCCATCCGCATACTTGACGATCGCTCCCGCTGGCACTTTGCCGAAGTCCGTGGTGCCATCGCTCGACGTTTCCAGAGACGAATTGGGCGGAAGTATAACGACGGCGTCCGGAGGGAACTGGATTTGATCGCCCCCGAGCGCCTTCACCACCACAATCCCCAGCCCGGCCAGTGCCACGATGACCACGAATAAAATCGTGATGGAAGCGGTGTTTCCGGCCACGCGGCCAATTTCCGTGCGGGCAATTTCGGCTAGAGATTTACCGCCATGCCGCACACTTGCGGCCAGCACCAGCATGTCTTGCACAGCGCCGGCCAGGCAGACGCCCACGACAATCCAAATCAGGCCCGGCAAATATCCAAATTGAATCGCCAGCACGGGCCCAATCAGTGGACCCGCGCCGGAAATTGCGGCAAAATGATGGCCGAACAATACCCATTTGTTCGTGGGATCGTAATTTTGGCCGTCATACATGGTATGGGCCGGCGTCACGCGGCTGTCGTCCAGCACGGCAACTTTCCTGGCCAGAAATTTGCTGTAGAAGCGAAATGCAATCGCTAAACAGCACAGAACGACAATCATCACCGGCATGGCGTGCATTCAATCGACTTTCGTTCAGACGGAAGAATTCACCGCAGAGACGCGGAGACACAGAGAAAACCACTCCGTCGACAGAATAACCGACCCATTCGCTTGCGACAAGTTGAATGCCGGTGGACGCCTTGACGGAGTTCCCTATAATTGCCGGCTTGAAGAACATAAATGTATTCTCCGCGACTCCGTGTCTCTGCGGTTCAATATAATTTGCGAAGGAGCTAACCTGTGGCGGAAAAAGTTGTGATTATTGGCAGTGGACCGGCCGCTTGGTCGGCAGCCATTTATGCGGCCCGAGCGGAACTTAAGCCGCTGGTTTTTGAAGGTGCCGTCACAGAAGAAAATCGCCTGAATGGCACCTTGCCGCTGGGTCAGTTGGCCTTGACGACCGAAGTGGAAAATTATGCCGGCTTTCCTTCCGGAGAGCTAAAGCACTTCGTCGGCACCGCCTTATCGCCGGAACGGTTGCAATATTTGAACGTGCTGGAGGAAAAGCACGCCGTGACTGGGCCGGAGCTGATGGAATTGATGCGGCAACAAGCGTTCAACTTCGGCACGCGCATCATTACCGACGACGTAGTGGAAGTTGATTTGAAACACCGCCCGTTTGTCATTCACTCACTCGAAAAAATGCAGACCGAAGCACACACGCTAATTATCGCCACCGGCGCGCGTGCCAATTATTTGGGTCTGCCCTCGGAGGAAAAGTTCAAAAACCGGGGCGTCAGCGCTTGTGCGGTGTGCGATGGCGCCTTGCCGCGTTTCCGCAATAAGCCGCTGATCGTGATTGGCGGCGGCGATTCGGCCGTCGAGGAAGCTACCTATCTCACCAAGTATGCTTCCAAAGTGCATATGGTCCACCGCCGCGATAAGCTCCGAGCCAGCAAAATTATGCAAGAGCGAGCCATGGATAACGAGAAAATTCACCTGGAGTGGAATCACGAATTGGCGGAAGTGGTGGGCAACGATAAAGACGGCGTCACCGGCGTGCGGCTGCGTTGCACCGATGCAGAAAAATGCGATGCGGCCCACAAAGAATTGCCCGCCAGCGGCGTGTTTTTAGCGATTGGCCACACGCCCAATACGGCATTCTTAAAAGGCCAAGTGGTGACCAACGAAAAAGGTTACATCCAATGGACCACGCGATTTCGAACGGACACCAGTGTCGAGGGCGTATTCGCCGCGGGCGACGTGGCCGACGATTATTATCGCCAGGCCATTACCTCCGCCGGCACTGGTTGCATGGCTGCACTTGATGCCGAACGTTGGCTTTCGGCCAAGGGTATTCATTGAGCAAGCGTTTAGCCGCGAGCCGACAGGCGAGCGCTATATAAAATTGACCGCAATCACGGAGGAACCATGGAAACCATCAGCGTTGCGGCGGCGCGAAAAACGGAGGCCATTGGCCGCCAGGTGCGGTTGTCGGGCTGGGTTCGCACTCGCCGTGACAGCAAAGGGGGCTTTTCTTTTTTGGAATTGAACGATGGCTCGTGTCAGGGCAACATTCAAATTGTCGCCGATGCCAAATTGGCAAATTACGAGAACGAAATCAAACATCTTTCCCCCGGTTGCAGTGTGACCATCGAAGGGGAAGTGAAGGCCTCGCAAGGCAAAGGGCAATCGACCGAGGTGGCTGCCGCAAAAGTGACCGTTCACGGCCTGGCCGATGCCGAAAGCTATCCCTTGCAGAAGAAAGGACACTCGTTCGAGTTTCTACGCACCATTGCGCATTTGCGGCCCCGCACAAATTCGTTTGGGGCCGTGGCCCGGGTGCGAAATCGCGTGAGTTGGGCCATTCACCAATTCTTTCAAGCGCGCGGATTCATTTACTTGCACACGCCCATCATTACCGCCAGCGATTGCGAAGGGGCCGGGGCCATGTTCAAAGTCACCACTCTCGATTTGAACAAGTTGCCGCGGAAAGAAGCGGCGGTCGATTACGCGCAAGATTTTTTTCAGCGTGCCGCTTATCTCACCGTCAGCGGACAACTTAACGGCGAGGCTTATGCTTGCGGACTGGGAAAAATCTACACGTTTGGGCCCACGTTTCGGGCGGAAAATTCCAACACTTCACGCCATTTGGCAGAATTTTGGATGGTTGAGCCGGAAATGGCGTTTTACGAATTGCCCGACAACATGCAGTTGGCCGAAGAATTTATCAAGCACATTCTGGCCGATTTGCTGAAAAACTGCCCGGAAGAAATGCAGTTTTTTCACGAGCGGATTGATAAAACCGTGCGGGGCACGCTGGAACACATTGTCAGCAGCCAGTTCGTGCGGCTGTCCTATACGGAAGCCGTGGAACGATTGATGAAATCGGGCCAAACCTTTGAATTTCCCGTCACCTGGGGAAACGATTTGCAGGCCGAGCACGAACGCTGGCTGACGGAGCAGGAATTCAAAAGCCCGGTGATTTTGTTCGATTATCCGCGCAGCATTAAGCCTTTTTACATGCGCGTGAACGACGATGGAAAAACGGTTCGGGCCATGGATATTTTAATGCCCGGCGTGGGCGAAATTATTGGCGGCAGCCAGCGTGAAGAACGGCTCGACGTGCTCCAGCAACGAATGCAAGAACAGGGATTAAACCCGGAGCCGTATTGGTGGTATCTCGATTTGCGGCGCTATGGCACCGTGCCGCATTCCGGCTTTGGACTCGGGCTGGAGCGAATTTTGCAATTTGTCACGGGAATGGGAAACATTCGCGATGTAATTCCCTTTCCCCGCACGCCGGGTAGCGCGGATTTTTAAGCAGTGCAGATTTTTAAATTGGCGCCGGCGCTATCTCATTCAGCCGCCAGGTGGTTTCTGTAGTGAAAGCGATTACCGGCTTAGCTGTAGCGCACAATCACATCGCCGCAGCGTGTGAAAATTACGGTGACGCAGCAGCAATCGTAGGAGTACGTTACCACGCCGCGGCCTAACAATCCGCACTTGCAACTCACGCACGGATTTTTGCAGCACGCCGGCAAGCACACTGGAATTTCGGCCAGGCTGTTGCAGCAGCAATCGCCCGGATCTTTCACTTTCAGCACCTGGCTGACTTTCGGCCCACAGCAATCGCAACAACCGCGATAGGTGATGCACGGCTTATAGGTTGTGCAGGCGGGCGCCGGCGTGGGAGCGGTTTGGCAGCAGTCGCCACTGGAGTTGAGCGAGGCGTTCTTAACCGGGGTGCTTTGGGCAGCGCTCACGTTTGCCAATCCAGCCAGCAGCACCAGCGCCGCGGCGGTCAAGCCACAAATGTTTCTAATTTTCAACATGGGAGTTCTCCTCATAAAGATGCTGATTTCTGGTTGCCTATCGTGCAAAATCCACGCCGTTTCTAGCTCCAATATGAGAACGATGGCATATTTACCGCGGCTTGCAAGGGGGAGGCTGGTCCGTGGCGCTGTGCGAAATAGCGCGAACCGCCTCTGGTTTGCCCTTAATCCTTTTATGAACTAGGGTTGCTATTGAGGATCGGCGCCAAGTCATTTCCAGCGGCGTTCCTGCAATTCGACCAAGCGGGGAATGTATCGCGACCAGCGATTGCATTTCACAGCAGATCGCGGTTTTTGCAACTTATCGATTTCCGGCAAAAGCGCGCTTGTTGAGCTTGGCGACCGAAGTTCACACTTTGCCTTGGGCAGTTCAAGCCCAAGGTGATCGAGGGCTCATTCGTGTCTATATCCACCGCTGCCGGCGCCGGAGCAACCTTGAAACAATCGCTGGCGGCGTTACAAGCGGGACAAGAAAGTTATGCCCAGTTTGTAACCGATTTGTTCACTGATTTGGAAACTTTGCACGGCAGGCTGTTGCAGGCGGAAGCGCAAATGGCGCTGCAGCGCCAACAACTGGAAGAGTTGCGCAGCCCGCTGGCCGAGGAATTTCAGCCCACGCTGGATGAGAACACGGAAAACAATGCCGAGCTGGAAATTCGCGTGGCCGAGCTGGAAAGCGAACGGCAGGCTTTGGAAGAAGAACTCGAAAACATCCGTGGTCGAGCCGTCAACATGGCGGAAATTATTGCGGGGCAAAAACGGCAAATGTCGGACGAGCACGTCCAGTGGATGACTGAGCTCCGCCAATTACGCCGCATTCTCGACAAGCAAACCAAGTGGATCACCCAACAAAGTGATTTGGCAATTACCCCGCCGACGCCCCCGCGGCGTCTTGCGCCACTATCGGCCGAACACGTGGCTTCGGCAGTGCTGCAAATGGAAGACGAAGATTATGCCGCTGCAGCCGAAGAGCCTTCGCCTTCATCAGCATCGTACGCCCCACCACCGCACTCAGCCGGAGGAAGCAATCCCGACCCGGTGCTGGGCTCGGTTCTTTCCCAATTCGAGATTTTGCAGAAAGATGTTGCTCGACGCCGCAAACAAAAATAGTCCGGACCATCCGGAATACAGATACACCGCCTGAGAAACGACCGCGTTATGAAAAAGCTTCACGGGAGGTGCCCACCATGTTTACTCGCATCCGCCACATGCTGCCGCATTGGCACAAACACGCGCATTTTTTATTGAAAAGCAAGCAACTTCTTCCGCAACCACCTGTGCAGGTTAGCCATCCGCCAGCCCATGCTGTACCAACGGCGGACGATGTCGGTTCGCTTGTAGATCAAATGCTTGTTGACGGGCGCTTTGCGTTGCTGTTGCGGGCCCAAATTGCGCGCAATTTAATGCCAGATTTTTACGAAAAAGCCAAGCAGGCGTTAAGCGATTCGATGGGCTTGGTGCCGGCGGGAACTGTTTATTTAGAGCCGTGTGTGTTCGATGTCGACTACCCACTGTTTGCCACCGAAGATTTCAATTCTCCTCAGGAATTCACCGTGGCGGTGCAAAGCGTATTTTTGGACCGCTATTTGGTCACCAACCAGCAGTATCAGCAGTTTGTCAACGCTGGTGGATATCAGGAAATGGCAATTTGGGACCAAGAGGTTTGGCCCGCGGTGCTCGATTTCACAGATCAAACGGGAGAACCCGGACCGCGGTTTTGGAAAGACGGACGGTATTTGCCCGGAGAGGAGCGCTTGCCTGTGGTCGGAGTTAGTTGGTACGAGGCGGTCGCCTATGCACGTTGGGTCGGCAAGCGTTTGCCGACCGATGCGGAATGGGTCAAGGCCGGCAGTTGGCCGGTAACCCTCAGTGCAGGCACCTCGCTGCAGCGCCAGTATCCATGGGGAGAAACGTTCGATCGCAGCAAGGCAAACGTCTGGGGATCTGAGCCCGGCCGGATGGTGGCGGTCGACGAATTCGCAGAGGGCGTTAGCGTCGGCGGAGTATATCAATTGATTGGAAATGCTTGGGAGTGGACCGCCACCACCTTGGAAACCGAACCGACCACGGAGGAAGTGTTATACGGCCATGGCCCCCTGTTGAAGACCATTCGTGGCGGCGCGTTTGACACGTACTTCGAACATCAGGCCACGTGCCAATTTGCCAGCGGCGAAAACCCCATTCTGCGAAAGCATAACATTGGTTTTCGTTGTGCCTTAAGCCTCTGCGACATTGCCGGACCGCCGACCGATCCGCCGCCGGGTAAGCCTCTCGATCAACTTGCTGATTCATCTGCTGCAATCGCGGGAAGTTCCTTGCCCGGTGAATCGCATGCGGAACAAGACGAATTGCCATGTGGCGAGATGGCACACCAAGGACCTCCATTCATTGAACAAGCCGAATTGTTTCACGACGAGGCCGTCGAGGAGACGCTGGCATGACCAAAGCCGTGCTGCCGATGGATTCGTACCGCCTGGCCCAATACGCCGTACAGGTGTCTTGTTATATTTGTGGCCAGGGAAACGCATTCGATGCCGAGCTGTGCCGGCACTGCCAGGCGCCGATGGCGCTGGCGCACCAGGCCCAGTCGCAAAAACTGCAGCCCCAAATGGTCGCTACCATCGGTTCCAGCGGCGTCGGAAAAACGGTGTACTTGGGCATGCTGCTGGATATGCTCTCGCGCATGCCGGACGAAATGCAAATCGTGGCCCGCGGGGCTTTCTCGGTCACGCTGCAGCAGAATGCCATGCAAGCGCTGGCGCGCTGCGAATTTCCGGCAAAAACGTCGAACGAACCGGATCGCTGGAATTGGGTTCACTGCCAGGTTCGCCGCCCGCAAGAAAAACACCCCTTTGAGCTGATTATGCCCGACGTGGCGGGCGAAGCGTTGCTGGAAGAGGTCGAACATCCCCATTCCTATGTGGCCATTCGCTCGTTTTTGCAGAAGTGTGCCGGCGCGATGATTCTGGTCGACAGCACGGGCCTGCTTTCCGGCCATAACGAACAAAATTATTTCACCATGAAGTTGCTGACCTATCTCAGTGAATTAGAAACCGACGAAAAGAACTCGTGGCAACAGCGGCCCGTAGCGCTTGTGTTCAGCAAGGCCGATCAATGCGAAGATTCTTTCGACGATCCGACAATTTATGCCCAGCGGCATGCCGCTAGCTTGTGGCAATACTGTCGGGAACGATTCCATCAGCACAAATTTTTTGCCGCGGGAGTCGCCGGCGCGACCGGCATGCGGAACGTTCCCAGCGCAGGCCGAGTGCGCGCGCCGCTACGGATTGAGCCGCGAGGCATTCTCGAACCGTTCCGCTGGATTGTCGAGCAAATTCGGTCCAAGCGTGAACGATCGAAACGCTAAAAGGTATCGGTTACTCCATTTCCTTTGCATCGAACCATATCAGCTTGACTTTCGGCAGAGCAAACCAATCTTGCAGGAGCTCCACGTGTTGATCGAACAGGCCATATTTACTTCCGCCCGCACCGAACACGCGGCAGGGTATCAGCTTTTGGCACGGAGTCCGGGCGTAACGGACAGGCAGGCGCGCGAATTGGCGGTGTGGGGACCATCGCACGATGCGTTGAATACCGATCGGGACGAACAATCTAGCGTGAATTTTCACTGTTTGCAGTGCGGGACCTATTGCGTATCGAAAACCGTGGCCGCGGGGCAAGAGTACAGCAGTCGCGGCGGAGCACGAATCTACACCCAGTTTCTGCTCGTGCCCGCTGCTGTGCTGGCCCGGTTTGCGAATAATCCGTTTGCCGTGTTGCGGGCCGCGTGGGCCAAGGGCGTGCTGACGGTGCACGATCAGCCGCCAGCCACGCTGGAGCCGTTTACTCTGGTAGGCCGAGCCAACACCGTCGACGAGGGTTTGCTGGCGCAACTGGCCGATCAACGCGGACCGGAGGAGGTGGCCCAATTGATTGCGGCGGCGATGGAGCCCGGAATTCATCTCCTGTCCGGCACTGCACACTGCGAGACTTTGTTCGGCGGATTGCTGCAGTGCTTTCCCACAGAATGTCGCACCGCATTGACGTTTACCACCGGTCTACGATTTTCGCCCCGGCGTCCGTTTCGCTTAGCACCCGTGTCGGAAGATGCCGCCGAACAGCACCGTGCCGTGCGCAACGAAGGAGTGACCTTGATCGATCTGTCTTCCCCGGGCGCCGCCGCGGTGGAACTCACGGGTTGGGCGGCCTATGTGGCCGACGCAATCCGGTTCGATCAATTGCCCCAGCTCGCCGCAGCATTGCAACAACGACGTCCTGATTTGCGCTGGGAAGAATTAAATTCGTTGGGAGAACAACTACGGAAGGAATTGCATCGCGAGGCCATTGTCGTCGCGGCAAATTCCGAAGAGCCGGCTCCCCAGCCTCCACGATTGGCCGCCGCCTCCGAACGGCTATATCGCACCGACCGTCCCCGAAATCAGACGGCTGCCGTTCAATCGAATTCCGAGCCGCGCTCGCCACGTACTCGTTCGCATAGCAACTATAGCCGTGACCCAGTTAGTTTTGTGGCTGGCTCAGGGGCAAAAATCCATACGGTAACGGACCCCGCGTGCATCGAGCTTCTGGAGCAGTTGGACGATTCCATCTACGACGCAGTTCACGCCGTGGCAGGGGCCGTGGAAAATGTAAATCAACTTTGGACCCAGCTTAGCGAGCGGCTTACGGCATCAACCATGGCCGCGCTGCGTGAACAGTATTTGCACTATGCGTTAACCCTCTGGGACGCTTGCCACGAACAAGGGATGCGCGATGCACACAAAGCGATTGGAGCGTTAGACGTTTTGACGCTGCTGTTCAAGTCCGAATGACTGAGAATGACCAAGCTCCAACGACCAATTGCTCGATTCAGTTCCGTGATTCATTTGTTGGTCATTGGGTTTTGGTCATTGCTCATTTGCCGTTCAGCATCAAGTGCTTGAAGTAGTCGAACAAATACGCGCTATCGTGCGGGCCGGCCGAAGCTTCCGGGTGATATTGCACGCAGAAGGCCGGTAGCGAGCGGTGCCGGAGGCCCTCGATGGTGTTGTCGTTCAGGTTGCGATGCGTAATCTCCAACTCGGCTGGCAGCGTCTTTTCGGCGACAGCAAAGCCGTGGTTTTGCGATGTAATTTCCACCTTGCCGGTGC
This sequence comes from Pirellulales bacterium, assembly GCA_035656635.1. Classification (NCBI taxonomy): domain Bacteria; kingdom Pseudomonadati; phylum Planctomycetota; class Planctomycetia; order Pirellulales; species Pirellulales bacterium. Next base: position 18,820 of record DASRSD010000078.1, on the reverse strand, counting down.
TCAAGTTTTGCACCGGCTGATTCGCTCCACGGTGTCCGAACTTCAGCTTGAATGTTTTTGCGCCGCAGGCCAGCGACAGCAATTGATGCCCCAAGCAAATGCCGAACACCGGCACGCGCCCCAGGATGCCGCGAATGGTCGTCGTGGCATATTCCAGCGGCTCCGGGTCGCCAGGTCCGTTCGATAAAAACACGCCGGCCGGCTTGTGGGCCAGAACATCGTCGGCCGTCGCCGTGCCGGGCAAAACCGTGACACGGCAACCTATGTCGGCCAAATGCCGTAAGATATTCCACTTCATGCCGTAATCCAGCGCGATGACATGCAAATCGATGTCCGGTGAGGCGACCGCAACGGGCGTTCCATTGCTGCCGATGGCGCCCTGGGAATGATTGCCCGAACCGGTGGCGAATTTTTGCCGCGCCAGCTCGTGCAGCTTTTCGTTCCAGGTGCGCGGTTGATCGGGAATGACTTCGCGCACCAAATCGCGGCCGACCAAGCCAGGGCTGGCTTTCGCCTTCGCCACAAGGCTGGCGTCGTCCAAATCGCGGTTGGAAAGGATTCCCTTCATTGCCCCGCCTGACCGCAGCCGGCGAACCAAAGCCCGGGTGTCAATTTCGGCAAGGCCGGGAATGCCGTGCCGCTGCAAATATTCATCCAGGCGGCCGGAGGAGCGGAAATTGCTTTCCCGTCGGCTCCACTCACGCACCACATAGCCGGCCAATTGGGGTTTAGGGCTTTCCAGATCCTCAGTATTTACGCCATAGTTGCCGATTTCCGGGTACGTCATGCAGACAATTTGCCCGCGATAACTCGGATCGGTCAAAATTTCCTGGTAGCCGGTCATCGAAGTGTTAAAGCACACTTCGCCATCGACCTCACCCATTGCCCCAAAGGCAGTTCCAGTAAAAACCGTGCCGTCTTCCAGCGCGAGTTTAGCGATTTTTGGATTATTCATTTCGTGTTGGAGTCTGCATTCGAATTTGAATTTCGGCAGTCATTTGTCGTTCGCGTTCAGTCGTTTGTCACTGGGCCGTTGCCGGTTGGTCAGATTGTGCGCTTCACGCGGGCGTCGGCCGGCCCCCTTAAAGTCAGGGAGCACGGCGGCCCGATACGCATGTTACGGCTGTGGGTCTCCACATTTGAATCCAATTCAAATGCGGACAGCCAATTTGGAGGGTTCTTGTCCCGGCGAGCAAGAACCCTCTTTTTTTGCGCGCACGCCAAACGGCACACACGCCGTTGCACATTATAAAGCGATAGGCGTCGGAATTGTAGATGCCGCCAGCTCAATGGGACTGCCGCCCAAAGCGAGTAAATTTACCGGTTTTGCGGCGGGCAGCGGGACATTTTCGCGTTCCAAAATGGCAATCAGACTCACGCCGCGGCGATAACCGGCCGACGGACGGTCGATGGAGCGGAGCAATCGTCGCGCCTCACCTGCGAAGTACTTTTCCAGCATGGAATTGATTGGCGCCGCCGGCAGCGCAAAATCCGTATTTGCTTCTCCGGAGCTCCGCCCGCGCCAGTGATTCACCGCCCGAACGGCGCGAACCAGCGGATAAAGTCGACGGTTAAAATACGACACTAACCGCGGCTTTACCGGCAGCCCAGCCCAGACGGCGGCCAGCGAATGGTCGTCGTACCGGCGATAATGGCCAAAGGCCACATCGTGCGGGCTCCATAACCGCATGTCGGCCGGCACGGTAATCAAAATTTGGGCGCCGGCGGGACACGCGGCCACAATGCTGGCCAGCAATTTGCGATCGTCGGCCACATGCTCCAGCACATCGGTCAGCATCACGACGGCTGCTTTGCGCAGAAATCCTGCCACATCTTGTGGTGCAAATCCGCACACAAAAAAAATGTCGGGAAACCGCCGGCGGGCCAAACTAATGGCCTCGGCCGAAGTATCAATGCCCACGCACTGATATTCCTCCGCCAGCGCCGCCAAATTGGCGCCGGTGCCGCAACCGATATCGACGACAACCTTTCGATCCGCAAGCTCCGCGGTCGCCGCTTTTGAATTTGGCGCAATGGTGCGAACCAATTCGCGCAGAATTTGGCGCCGAGCGACAAACCACCAGTGCCGCTGTTCAATTTGCGCATGAAGTTGGAATTGTTCCGACTGCATGCACAAGTGTAGGTTACGCCTGAGCCGGCGTTTGTCGGCCAGATACAGAGGCCGGATGGGAAGAACCACCCGGTTTGGGATCGCTGCCCAAAGTGCGGCCAATGTTTCGCACCGCTTGCCGAATGCGGTTGTCGTTTTCGACGAGCGCCATCCGCAAATAGCCTTCGCCGGCCGGCCCGAACCCGGCGCCGGGGCTGACTACCACATCGGCCTCTTCCAGCAGCTTCATGGCGAAATCGAGCGATCCCATTTTTGCCCAGGGCTCGGGAATTTTCGCCCACACGAACATGCTGGCCCGGGGCGGCGTAACATTCCAGCCGATGCGATTCAACCCTTCGCACAGCACATCGCGCCGGTGTTGATATTCCTTCGCTTGCGCTTCCACGGCCGATTCGCAATGCCGCAGCGCCATAATCGCGGCAATTTGCATGGGCCGAAACATGCCGTAATCGTAGTACGCCTTAATGGTGCCCAGCGCCCGAATAATTTCCGCATTGCCTGCGCAATAACCAATTCGCCAGCCCGCCATGCTGAAGCCTTTGCTCATCGTGGTGAATTCCACGGCCACTTCTTTGGCGCCCGGCACCGACAACAAGCTGGGCGCTTGATAACCGTCGAAACACACATCGGCATATGCCAAATCGCTAATGAGAATGAACCCATATTTGCGGGCCAGCTTGACCGCTTCGACATAAAAGGGGGGATCGATGGTCACCGTCGAAGGATTGTGCGGATAGTTCAAAATCACCATTTTCGGCCGCGGCTCGATGTGCTGACAAATGTAAGCCACGTTCGACAGGAATTTGTCGCTGTCGGCCACTTCCAGCGTAATGGCATTTCCGGAAGCCAGCGACACGGCGTACATGTGGGCCGGATACGTCGGCGCCGGCACAATGGCGGTATCGCCGGGGCCAATGAGCGCCAGGCACAAATGGCTGAAGCCTTCTTTGGAGCCCAGCGTAACAATTAATTCGCTTTCCGGGTCCAGCCGAACGCCCCACTTTTTCAGATACCGGCTGGCCACTTCACGCCGCAATTGCATGATTCCCAGCGACGGACTGTACCCATGATTCTTAGAATCGTGCGCTGCTTCGGCCAACTTTTCGATAATCAAATCAGCCGGCGGATCGGTGGGATTTCCCATGCCCATGTCAACTACGTCGTCGCCGGCCCGGCGCTTCTGGTACATCAGTTGATTCAGCCGGGCGAACAAATAAGCGGGCAAGCGCTTCATTCGCTCGGCCAATTGAATTTGAAACGGCCGCAAATCGTCAACCGGTTCGGGCTTTTCTTCTGCGTGCGACATGGTTACGAATGTTACCGCCAGCGATGCTTTTTATGGAAATGGGCAGGCCTGCGCGCCAAAGCGCACCCCTTCAAATATAGACTGGTGAGAGCCATTGTAACACGGTAGTCTACTCGGATTCCGCTTCCCACCACTCGCGGAAGAACACCGGCCGTGTCATTTCAGTGAGGATTTTATGTCTTTGGCGACTTTACTGCGCGATTCCGAGCGCCGCTGGCCTAATAAGGCTGCCTTGTGGTTTGCCGGACGGTCGTGGACATTTCGCGAGCTGGATGATGCCACCGGACGCATTGCCGCCGCTTTATCTGCCGCCGGCGTGCAGACAGGCGACCGCGTGGCAATGTTCACGCCCAATTGCATCGAACTGGTGCTGGGCTATTTCGGCATTTTCAAAATCGGAGCGATTGCGGTTCCGCTGAACTACCGCTACCGCCCAGAGGAAGCTGAATATGCGCTCGCGCATTGCGGCGCCACGACGCTCATCGTTCACGAAAAGCTTCTGGACGAAGTGGATTCGCTACCGCTGGCCGGAATGGGAATTTCGCGAGGTTATGTCATCGGCGGGGCAAAGAATCTACCGTTCCTGCCATTCGAAACGCTCCTGAATAGTTCCGCCTCCGCAAATGCGCCACAACCCAGCGGCGACAATCAACCGGCCACCATTCTCTATACCTCCGGCAGCACGGCGAAGCCAAAAGGCGTGACGCATTCGTATCAGTCCATTTGGAATAACTGCGCCATCCAGACGCACAGCTTTGCCTTAACCCCGGATGACGTGCACCTGGTTTCCACGGCCGCCTGCCATTGTGCGGCCTTTGGCGGGCAACTGTTGCCCAGCCTGTGGTCGGGCGGAACTTGTGTGCTCACTCATGTGCCCCAGCCAGACGAATTCGTGGCGGCCATTGAAACCTACGGGGTCACCCGCACCCAAATGTTGCCGGCAAGTTTGGAGGACATTGTGGAATACCTGGAGCACAAGCCCGGCGCCCAATTGCAAAGCTGGCGCGTGTGCACGGCCGGCGGCGATGTAGTGCCCATCGAATTGCAACAACGGTTTAAGAAGTTGACCGGTTTTGAGGTCACGGAGTTGTACGGCATGACCGAGGCGGTCACCACATTTACCAATCCGCCGTTCGGCGCCAAGCGGTTCGGCTCGTTTGGCAAGCCGGTCGACCAAACGCAAGGCCGCATTGTCGATGTCCAAGGGAATGATTTGCCCCCCGATCAACCGGGCGAGCTGATTGTGCAAACTCCGTCCATGCTGCTAGGTTATTGGAACGATCCGGCTGCTACGGCTGCCGCAATTCGCGACGGCTGGCTTTACACCGGCGATTTGGCGCGGCGCGATGCCGACGGTTACTTCTGGTTTGTGGGCCGGAAAAAAGAAATTATCATTCGCGCCGGCTCGAACATTTCGCCCATGGAAATTGAAAGCGTGCTCGATTCGCACCATGCGGTGCATCTGAGCGGCGTGGTCGGCAAGCAGGATGCCCATTTCGGGCAAATTGTAATTGCCTACGTTCAGCTCCGCGACGATGCCTCGGTAAAGCCCACGGAAGCGGAGTTGCGGCAATTTGTTGCCGAGCGAATTGCCGCTTACAAAGTGCCGGAGCGAATCCACGTAGTGGCGCAATTGCCTCTCAACTCGACCGGCAAAGTCGATCGCCAGCAATTGCACGCCGTTGTGCAACAGGAATCGGCATAACCCGCGTGGCGCAATGCCACTACTTTATCGCGTTGTGCCCGACGAATTGTAGACGGAGCCCGATCGCGGCTGATCGGAATCGGGCGGTGAGCCGGAATTCGATCGTGAATTGGACGGCGACGCGGTTTGGGTGGTCGGCGGAGTGCGCGGCATCAAGCCCGTGGTTTCGTAAGCCGCCGGAACGGTAGCATCGTCAGTGATGGAGCGGCCGCCGGGACCAGTCAGGCCCAACTTGTCGGGCGAAGCGGGTCCGGTGGACGAAATGCCACTTCCGCGGGCACCGGCCTTGGCCTCATTGCGCTGCGGCGAGTGCGAGGTGCCGGCCAGGTAGTTGTCGATATTCGCTTCGTCCTTCAAGCGGTCGAACTCGCTCGACATTTTCAGCCGCAACTTCTTCTCGTGCACGTCTTCGTAAATCAGGCTTTTCACTTCGTCTTTGCGCACCTGAACGGGCTTGGTGAAATCTTCCAAGTACAAAATGACGAACTTATCGGTCACTTGCACAATGCCGGAGATTTCTCCCGGCTTCAGATTGAATGCTTCGCGCTCCAAATCGGGCTGGCCGCCGTAGCGGCGGATGGGGGGCACGCGTCCTTCGTTGGCGCGGCTGGCCGGTTCGATGGAATACTGCTCCGCCAGCTTGCCGAAGAAATCGACCGACGGGTTATCGCGCGCTTTCTGCCATACTTCCTGGGCCCGACGCTGCGTATCGAGCACAATGGCCCGCACCTGCGCTTTCTTCCCGTAATTGGCGTCATAGCCCCGATCGATGTCGTCGTCCGTAACTTTCACGTCGCCCACGATGAGCTTCAGTGCCGTGCTGGGCCACACGGCATCGTGCATGTATTTGTCCATGGTCAGACCGCCGTCAGTAATCATTTTCAGCCAGGCGTCGACATCGGGCTTGCCGTCGGTTTTCAATTTGCCGGCGGAGACAGCCGCTCGGCCAATTTCCGCATCGAGCTCCTGCTGGGTGACGTTAATGTGCTTTCGCTTGAGCTCCTGTTCCAGCAATTTACGGTGAATCATTACTTCCAGCACCTGGTCGCCGTGGCGATCGATGCACGCTTCCGCCAGTTCGCGAATGGTAATGGCCTTGCCGTTAATGGTGGCGGCCACGCCGGGCATTTGCGTCCGCTTTTGGGGATCGTTGTACACGTTCACCACTTGCGATTCATTTTGCAGCTTTTTGAACACTTCGCTGGCCACGGAGCGTAGCTTCCGATCGCGTACAAATTCCTTCAATCGCGCCATCACTTGTTCTTTTTGGAATCCTGACGGAGCGGTTTGCCCTTCGCACTTGAGAATGACGAATTGATTGTGGACTTCAATCACCGGCGAAACTTCTCCTTCCTTCATTTTGAAGGCCGTTGCTTCCACTTGCGGGTCGCCAATGTGCTTGCGAATCGGCTGGATCAGCCCGCCTACGCTGGCGCTGTTGCTGTCGATGCTGTATTTGCGGGCCAGCATTTCAAAATCGGCGGGGTTGGCGGCGGCCCGGGCCTGCACGTCGCGGGCTTTGTCGGCCTTGTCGAGCACAATCAGCCGGGCTTTTACGGCCGTGCCGTATTCCGCCTCGAAGGCGTCATCCAGTTCTTGCTCGGTGGGTTCAATGCGCGAGGCCGCTAATTTTCGCAGGGCCAGCGTGGGCATGATAATGTCGTCGGCGTATTGCTCCGGCTTAATGCCCCGCTCCTGCTTGAGCATTTGCAGCCATTGATCGACGGGAATGGAAAACTGCTTGGCCATGCGGGCAATTTCCTCGTCGACATCTTGCTTGCTAATTTTAATGCCTTGCTTTTCGCAATAGGTGAGAATCAAGTATTTGTTCATCACCGTTTCCAGCACTTCCTTGCCGTATTGCGAAAGGCACTGCTGGGCCAATTCCTGGCGATGAATTTCCTCGCTGTTCACCACGGCCACGGTTTGCTGTTGCGACGAAGTGGCGTTGGCGTCTTGCGTGGCTCCAGGATTGCCTGGCGCGGGGGCCGAGCTATGCGCCGTAGGGCCACTGCCGGAAGATGTGGCATTCGCGGAACGGGAACCAAGATTGATGGTGCTGCGGCCGGTGGGAGATTGCGCGCCGGCTTGCTCGCGTCCGCCAATAGCGCGAATCAAAACGCAAACGGTCACCACGGCAATCGAGCTGCTGGCCACCAGAAAGCGACGCTTCCACTTTCCCCGGCGCAATTCCGGGGTTGCATCCTTGCGTGTCATGACGGTTTCTCCATAAACCGTTTGAGAACTGGGTCGGTCCAGGCAGGCGGATCGCGATCCCTTCCCTCCTGGAAAGGATGGCAGCGAAGCACCTCACTTGTGCTCCGCCAATACCGCCGCCTGCTGTGAGGACGGAACTATAGGGCGGATGCGGGGCAGAGGTCAAGAGAATTTGGTCCGCTCACGCAGGCGGCGTTTTCCCGCCAAATTCCCCGGCCCGCCGAGCTTTCCTGAGAATCAGCGATGCCTTTAGGAATCCCAACGTAACTTACCGCTGCATCGGGGTCTCAAACGCAGCCTGTTGCACGGCATTTCGGTCCAGAGTGCTAGCTTCGTAGGTCTTCAGCCAGGTTTGAATTTGCTCCGCCTGAGATTTCTCCCCGGTCGAACGGGCGATTTCTTCGGCCGCTTGGGCGGCTTGCACGGCCAGATCGTGTTGATGGGATTGCGCATACGCAATGGCCAGGTTCAAGGCACACACCAAGTCGTGCGGCGTTTGACGAAGCACTTCCTGAAAGTGCTCCACCGCCTCTTGCGGGCGGCGCGTGCCCAATAAGGCGATTCCTAGATTGAATTGTGCTTCTGCATCATGTGGCGTCAGCCGCACGGCAGTTCGATATTGATCCATTGCCGGTTCGGTTCGCCCCAGGCCCATCAATGCGGCGCCGAGAATGTTATGTGCTTGGGCCAAGTTAGGGTTTAACCGCAAGGCTTCGACAAGCTCTTCCACGGCTTCGCGATTTCGGCCCGATTGGTGTAGCGCGCTTCCCAAATTGCTGTGCGCTTCTGCGTCGTCGGGGTTCAGCGCCAGCGCCGCTTGAAAATGCTGTGTTGCCGCCCGGCGTTGTCCATGTTCCAGAAGCAAGGTGCCCCAGTTGTTGTGGGCGTCGGCATCATTGGGATTGAGCTGAAGTGCCAACTGATATTGCTCTACCGCGGACTGCGGCTGGCCCGATTTGGCCAGGGCCACTCCCAAATAATTATGGGCCTGCGCATATTCGGGCTTCAGATCGATCGCTTGTTGGTATTGCGCAATCGCTTGCTCGATGCGGTTGCTTTCCACCAGTGCCGTTCCCAAATTCACCAGCGCCTCGGGATAATTAGCTTTCAGCCGGAGCGCCGCCTGATATTCGGCCATTGCCTCGTCCAAGTGGCCAGCCTGCTGCAGGGCGTTGCCCAGGTTGTTGTGGGCGAGCCAACAATCGGGATTTTTTGCCAGGGTGTCGCGGTAAAGAGTGTCGGCGTTGGCAAACAGCCGGCTGTGCTGCCATGACAATAACATCAACATCGCCAAGATTGCCGCCGCTATGCCTCCGGCTGCACGGCGAGCGAAGCTTTCTTTCCATAGCGAGGCAACTTTCCACGCGATTGCCGTCATCAGTGCGATGAATGCCGCCGCTGCGTGATACTGGAAGTGATCGGCGACAAACGAGAACCGTTGGAAGCAGACGTTAAAAACCCCCAACACGGGAAATAATAGCCCGACAAAAATGAGCGTCCCCGCCAGCGGCCCCCGGCCAATTTTTCGCCGCGCCAGCCACAGCGCGGCTGTCACCAGCAGCACCGCCAGCGGCAACATCCACTGCCACAGGGATGCCGAATCAACCGTCCACCGCGGATAAATAAACGCTAGCGGCTGCGGCCAAAATAGTTTGCCGGCATAGAACCACACGGCCCGGCCGGCAATTATAAACCGTTTCCCCAGCGCCGGCGCCCAATCGGCGCTTCCCGCTCCGTTGTACGCTGTTTCAATCCAGAGGGTGACCGCCGCCAGCGCCAGCCCCAGCGCGAAAAACGGCGTTAGCGGCTTGATGGTGCGCCAGCCAATGCTCCCCTGTTTCCACCAATAAATCACCAATAGCACGGCCGGCAATGCTACGACCTGCGTCTTACTGAGCAGTGCCAACGCAAACAGCAAAAGCGCTGCCGCATATTGCCATCGCCGGGCAGTTTTCGTTGGCGTCCCATTGCTCGAAGCTTCGATGGGCGCAAACCGCAGATAGCACAACATCGAAGCCAGCGCGAAAAACATCGAGAGCGTGTTTTTTCGCTCGGTAATCCAAGCGACCGATTCCACGCACACCGGATGCACCGCAAAAATCGCCGCTGCCAGCCAGCCGCCGGGCACGCGCAATCGAACAAGCAGCCGCCACAGCAAAACCGCACATAGCGCATGCAAGGCAATGTTCATCGCGTGATACCCCAACGGCGAAAGACCCCACAAATGATATTCCACCCAAAACGAGGAATAGACCAGCGTGTAATAGTCGGGCATGGAGCCAATTTCAAACCAAATGCGCCGCAGCCCAGCGGCAGAGCGCAGTGCCGAATTGCCGGTAACGTACACGTCGTCATCCAGCACATCGCTGCCGCGCAGCGCCGGCAGGTAAGCTACGCACACCATCGCCACCAGCAGCAGCGCTGGCAGCCAGATACGCCACTCTAAGTTAATACGCAGCGGCACCCAGTCGCGCAAACTCCACTGAGCTGGAGCCGCCGAGATGGGGCGAGATGCCATTGGCCCAGTTTTCCGCCGTTTTTTCATGGCCCTGTCCGTGAGTTCTCAATTTCCCAAGCGCATTCGGGGCGAGAACTTTAAGCGACAGATGCCGCGGCAACAAGAGAAGCTGCGGTGAGAGATAAAAACGGACAACCAAGATTGCCGTCATCGGCCAAAAATAGCTTGCTATTTATCCGGCGACGAGGAAGGCAAACCCAACCGACTGCGAACTTCTTTGCTGGTCAGAGGGCCCTCTGATTCCAACCGTCGTTGTGAACGTTCCAAAATCGATTGAAACTCAGAGTTCACGCTCAGCATTAAGTTTTCGACATCTTCCTCATTCGCGGGAACAATAGCGGCAACAGTATGACCATCCTGCAGCACAATGACCGGTTCCTGGCTTCCCGAACTGACGTGCGGGGCAATCGCGGCGATCTGAGATAGCTCGATCGTTTTCATGACCTATCATATCGTCGCCGCGTTACTGCTCCATCACTTCGGTTTCTTTGGCCTTGGCCAAGTCGTTGACCTTGTTTTCATACTGTTTGGTCAACTCTTGAATTTGGTCCTTAGCTTGCTTGCACTCGTCTTCGGTCAGGGTTTTCTCTTTTTCGGCATCGTCGGCCGCCTTGTTGCCGTCACGCCGCACGTTGCGGATGGAAACCCGGGCTTCTTCTCCCATTTCCTTAATGCGGCTGACAAGCTTGCGGCGCACATCGGTCGATAGCGGCGGGATGGCAATGCGAATCACGCGACCGTCGTTCGATGGATTAAACCCCAAATCGCTGGCTCGAATGGATTTTTCAATATCTTTAATGGTGCCCGGGTCAAACGGCCGGATGACAATTTGCGTCGGCTCCGGCGCTCCCACCTGCGCCACCGATTTCAGCACCACCGGCGCGCCGTAAACTTCCACGCGCAGCGAATCGACCAGCCCCGGATTGGCCCGGCCGGTGCGAACCCCGGTGAGCGCGTGCTTGAACACGCCGGCGGCTTTTTCCATCCGTTCTTCGACGTCAAAGATAATTTCTTCCGTAGACATGCCGAGGCGATAACTCCACTGGATAATCTTACTCGTTTACTCTGATCTCTCGTCCCTCGCCCCTTGGACCCTTTACTTTGCCACTTGTTCACCGCGCTGGCTGGAAATGATGGTGCCCACCCGCTCGCCGCGCACGGCCCGTTCGATGTTCCCTTCCTTCTTGAAGTTGAACACCACGATGGGCATGTTGTGCTCCATGCACTGGGCAATGGCGGTGGGATCCATCACCCGCAAATTTTGATCGCGCACCTGGGAATAACTTAATTCGCGGTACAGCAGGGCGTGTGGGTTTTTTTCCGGATCGTCGCTGTACACGCCGTCTACCCGGGTGGCCTTCAGCAGCACGTCGGCTCCCATTTCCAGGGCCCGTTGGGCGGCGGCGGTATCGGTGGTTACAAACGGGCTGCCGGTGCCGGCGGCCAGAATGACGATGCGCCCTTTTTCCAAATGGCGGCGAGCCCGGCGACGAATGTACGGCTCCGCCACGCCATCCATGCGCACCGCCGACAGCAGCCGTGTTTCGGCTCCCAAACTTTCCAGCGCATCTTGCAGCGCCAGCCCGTTGATTACCGTGGCCAGCATGCCCATGTAGTGGGCCGTGGCTTCCTGAATGCTTTCGCCGGCCGCGGCGGTGAATTGCGCGCCGCGCAAAATGTTGCCGCCGCCGATGACAATGGCAATTTCGACGCCTCGCTGCGCCGCTTGGTAGGTTTGCCGGGCGGTGTGAATCACTTCGTCCATGCTGATGCCCCGTTCCCGAGCATGGCAAAATGTTTCGCCCGAAAGCTTAAGCACCACACGGCGGAAGGTAGGAGATGATGGATCGGAACTCATAGGGATTCGCTTGATGAATTAGGATGGCGGCCGGCGCTGAAAACTGCGGCACTTTGGTAATCCTACCTCATAAATCCTGCATCCTACATCACTTTCCCAACTCCCAGTGCACTAAGCGTTTGATCGTTAACTTAGCTTCCTTGGCCAGTTGGCCGACTGTTTTTTTGTCGTCCTTCACAAACGGCTGCTCCAAGAGCACTCGCTCACTGTAGAAGTTGCGCAACCGGCCTTCCACCATTTTTTCGATGATATTTTCCGGCTTGCCTTCCTGGCGGGCTGCCTCAGCCAGAATTTCCCGTTCTTTGGCAACCACGACCGGATCAAGCTCCTCCTTGGTGACGGCTTGCGGACGCATGGCCGCCGTGTGCATGGCAATATCTTTGATGACTTCCGGAGTGCCCCCTTCCACTTCCATTAGCACGCCGCTGGCGCCGTTGTGGTGCACATAGCCGCCGCTGGGGCCGTCGAACCGGACAATGCGGGCCAGGTTGAACACTTCGCGGATTTTGTTGGCCAGCTCGTCCTTTTGCTCGGCCAGCGTTTTGCCCGGCATGTTGGGCGAGGGTTGCTTCCATAAATCTTCCGGCGTTTTGGCGCCGGGACCGGTGGCCAGTTGCTGGGCCAAGCCGCTCGCCAGAGCCAAAAATTCCTCATTGTTGGCCACTGGCGCGCTTTCGCACCGCAGCTCGATCATGGCGGCGACTTTTTTTCCCGCATCAATGTATTGGGCAATGCGGCCGGACGAAGTTTCCCGACCGGAACGCGATTCCATGGTCTTCTTGCCTTGCTTGCGCAACCAATCGACGGCCGCGTTTTCGTCGCCGCCGGAAAACTCCAGGGCTTTCTTGCACTCCATCATCGGCAAGTTCGTTTTATCGCGAAGCGCCTTGACGGCGGCGGCGGAAACTTCGGGCATCTTCAACTCCCTGCAGCGTATGGAAAGGATAATTCGCGCAAGAAAACGGCGCTTCGCCGTGGGCGGCGGTAGCGCTATTCTTCTTCTGGTTCTGATCCGCCGACGCTGGCGGCCGCCATCATGCCTTCCTGCTTTTGCTGCTTTTGCGTGGCAGCGGCGGTCTTTCCTTCCAGCACGGCGTCGGCCAGTTGCTGGAGCACAATTTCGATCGACCGAATGCTGTCATCGTTGCCGGGAATGGGCAAATCAATCTTATCCGGATCACAATCCGTATCGATCAGCGCCAGCGTCGTAATGCCCAACTTGTTGGCTTCGCGCACGGCGTTGTGTTCTTTCTTGGGGTCAATAATCACCATGCATTCGGGCAAGCGATTCATGGTCCGCATGCCGTTTAAGTTGCGGAACATTTTCCGAAACTCGCGCTTCAGCGCCGATTGCATTTTCTTGGAGTACGTGTCGAACTGCTCCGATTTAATCAGCCCTTCCAGCTCTTCCAACCGGCTCAGCCGATTGCGGATGGTGCGGAAGTTGGTGAGCGTGCCTCCCAGCCAGCGATCGCTGACCCGGGGTTGGTTGCAACGCACGGCTTCGCGCTCAATGGGCTCCGAAGCCTGGCGCTTGGTGCCCACGAATAAAATCAGGCTGCCGCCTGCGGAAACCTGCTTCAGATATTTTTTCGCCCGCAACAATCCGCGGATGGTTTCCTTGACGTCAATAATGTGAATCAGATTTCGGCGGCCGTAAATGTAGGGCCGCATTTTGGGGTTCCAACGGCTGGCTCGATGGCCGAAGTGAACTCCGGCTTCAACCAACTCCTTGGCTGAAACATTGGGTTTAGCAGTGACCGTAGACAAACCGTTCTCCTGTGGCGTGGCACACCGGCTCTGGCTGGAAAATCCAGTCGGAACGATCTACGTTCCGCGTCCGGCGTTGGGCATTCGGGCGGTTCAAGTAATGACTTGTGCCACGGTGGAAACACTCCACGTGGCAAGCGCTTCATGCTATCAATTGTAGCGAAATGCGTCAATTGGGGCCTGTAATCCGCACAGCTTATCGCCGTGAACTAAAGAACCGCATAGACCAATGCCGCCGCTGCGTGCTGCCTGAATACAACCAGCCCGGCAGCGGTTAGAATGATAAATTCACTTGCCGCCAAGCATTTCGCCCAGCGGCGCGTTACGTTCCTTCCGCACCGGCCGTCATGGGACGCACCCAACCGAAATCTGCCGCGCAGCTTTTTCATCTCACGCCGGAGTTGGAAAACCAAACTCTGGGGGCCGCCTTGCGCCACTGGTTGCCGAAACTGTCGTGGTCACAAGTGCGAAAAGTAATTGAATCTCGCCGGATCATGGTCAGCGGAAATTTGTGCGTAGATGCCGGCCGGCGATTGAAATCCGACGAAGTGGTCAAGCTCCTTTCGCAGCCAACCGCCGCCCCACCACGGCCAGACGATGTGAAAGTGCAATATCTTGATGCGCACGTTGTCGTCGTGGAAAAACCCTCGGGCATGACCACAAACCGCCATCGTGAAGAACAGCAGTGGGCCAAGCGGCGTCGCCAAATTCAACCTACGCTGGACGAATTATTGCCGCAAATCATCACGCAGATCGAAGGCCGGCGCGGCAAGCGCGGCGTGCCTCCGCCGGTGCGGGCCGTGCATCGCATCGATCGCGACACCAGCGGGCTGGTTGTGTTTGCCCGCACCCATGCCGCGGAGCGCATTCTGGCGCAGCAATTTCGCCAGCACACCACTCAGCGGCGCTATTTGGCGATTGTCGAAGGCGTGGCCAAGGCCCAAACCATTAGCAGCCACTTAGTGCGCGATCGGGGCGATGGCCGCCGCGGCAGCACCGAGGAATCTAACGTGGGCAAGGTGGCCGTGACGCACGTTCAGCCGCTGGAACATCCCACGCTCCTACCGGGAGAGTGTCGGGGCGAGAAAGCCGCCTACACCCTGATTCAATGCCGTTTGGAAACTGGTCGCACGCACCAAATTCGCATTCACCTCTCGGAGCAGGGGCACCCTGTCTGCGGCGAAAAAGTTTATCGCCAATCGAAATTCGGCAAGATCAGCGAAGATGTCAGCGGCGCACCGCGCCTGGCACTCCATGCAGCTGAGTTGGGGTTTGTGCATCCGGTGACGGGCAAACGGTTGCGCTTTCAGGCTGCGCTGCCGCCCGACCTGGCCGATTTTTGGCGACAACTGAAACGGCAAACGTCAGCCGCGAATGAACGCAAATAAACGCGAATTCAGCACGACAAAATGTAGCCACAGATGGACACAGATCAACGATTTGTTACCGACGAATTAATTTCGTGTAGGATTAAAACATCTCTGTTCTCGATCTACGTGCATCCGTGTTTATCTGTGGTCACTGCTTGCTCTTTTGATTTGCGTTCATTCCCGTTCATTTGCGGCTAATTCGTTCCTCTCAAAATGACCAAGCGTTCGATTCTCCTGGTGCAGCTTCCCATTCCGCCGGTCGGGCCGGAGCCGATTCGCGGCAATGTGCCGTTGGCGGCCGGTTATTTGAAAATGTATGCTCGGCGGCGTGGGCTGGAATCGAACTACGAAATCGATTTGCTGCCCACGGCGGAAGCGAACACACTGGGCGACCAAGGCCTGGTGGAAGCTATTCTCAGCCGCCGCCCATGGATGATCGGCTTTACGTGTTATTTGTGGAACATCGAACGCACACTGTGGATTGCCCAGCGCATTCAAGAGCGCCAACCGCAAGTGCGAATTCTGATTGGCGGGCCGGAAGTCACGCTCGATAACCGCTGGGTGCTGGATCATCCGGCGGTCGATTACGCGGCCATTGGCGAAGGAGAGCAAACGTTTGCTGACCTGCTGACGGCGCTCATTGATACCGGCGAACTGACTGCTCCGATTGCTGGATTGATTTGCAATTCCCCGCGACCACCGGTCGCGGCTTTATATTCCCCATCCCGCACTCCGCATTCCCCATTTCTTCCTCGCCAGCCGCTGCCTCACCTGAACGACATTTCCTCGCCGTATTTGGCCGGCATTCTCGACGCCGCCGACGAGCAAATGCTGCTGCTGGAAACCATTCGCGGCTGCATTTTCAAATGCAAGTTTTGTTACTATCCGAAAAGCTACGACGATTTGTACTTTGTCTGTGAGGAAAAAATTGTCGCCAACTTGGAGCACGCCCAGCGGCGTGGCGCGAAGGAAGTGGTGCTGCTGGACCCCACGCTCAACCAGCGGCGGAACTTTCCCGACTTTTTGCGGCTCCTGGCCCGCTGCAATCCCCGGCAGCAATTCACCTACTTCGGCGAATTACGGGCTGAAGGCATTACGCCGCAAGTGGCGGCGCTGTTGCACGAGGCCGGCTTCACCGAAGTGGAAATCGGCCTGCAATCGATCGATCCCTTGGCGATGGAGCTGATGGATCGCCACAACAATTTGCGTTCCTTCGAGCGCGGCGCCCGGGCCATGCTCGATTTGGGCATTAAGGTGAAGGTCGATTTAATCATCGGGCTGCCCGGCGACACGGTCGATTCGGTCCGCCGTGGCATCGAGTACATTCACAACAGCGGCCTGTACAGCCAGGTGCAAGTGTTCAACCTGGCAGTGCTGCCCGGCACCTCGTTTCGACAGGAGGCCGAGCAACTTGGTTTGATCTATCAAGATCGCCCGCCCTATTACGTGCTGCAAACACCAACACTTTCGACCGAGCAAATGTACGACCTGATGGCCGAGGCCGAAGATGCATTTGAAACGGAGTTCGACCCGCTGCCGGAGCCGATGTTACATCAAGCCGTGACCGATGGTCGCGCGGATTGCGAAATCGTTGATACGTGGCACATCGACCTCGACGAATTTACCTCATCACCCGATCACCTCATCATCTGCTCACCTCCACATCTTCGCACGCAGGCCTTCACCCTCTGGTTGCAATCGAGCGATTTTTACCGGCATCGAAAACGCGCGGCCCAATTCGTGGAACAGCTCTTGGCCGACAATCCCTTCACCACGCTGCAGATCGTTTTAGCCCCCGGCTCTGCCGGGGGGTCGGGCAGCGATAGCGGCCATGAAGTTGCCGCTGCTCGGGCTCACTCCTTCCCTTCATCACCCTCTCACCCAATCACCCATTCCATCACTCCCGCCACCTGTGAAACCATCTTTCGAGCCGCCCTGAAACAGCCGACGTATTTAGATTGCTTCTACAGCGTGCAGCCGGGGCGCATGAAGGGGGCCAAACGGCTGATTGTGCTCCTGCCGGCACAATTGCAGGAGGCACTTACCGTCAACAATTCAGACTGGCTCGAAGCAATCGGCCACTACGCGGCCATCGTTTGGCAAGATAACCGTGGCGAATCTCATCCTGAAATTCTCGCCCCAGAGCCCACGATTCTGGTTGCGTCTGACTCCTGACACGGATAACCGTCCACTCACCACTGGCCTCCGACCACGTCTTTATTCTGTTAGTTTCTCGCAGTGGGTTTTGTCGTCGGAGTTAAATAATTCGGCATCGTGGGCAGCGACAAACTTGCGAAAGTTTTCGGTCGTATCTTTCAACACGATGCCGTCTCCTTTGATTTCCCCTTTTTTGACCGCTTGATCTAACACCTTCTTATCTGCTTCCCAAATCGTGAGCCCGTTCGAATCAACCTCGTACTTGAAAACCGCGTATTGAGAAACGCCTTTCAGAATGTCGCTGGCCGATTTCTCTTTGTAATCGTCCACTGGAAATTTGAGCATCACCACGTTGAAATACTTGTGGTCGCCCACCTCCGAGGGAAATGCGAAATTGTGCGTGGGATCAAACTCCGAGTTTCCCTTCACTTTAATGACTTCCATCCACCCCAGCTGCTTGCCGAGGACTCCCTCGCCAATGTGCAGATAGCCCTTTTGACCATTGGCGTCCCGATAAACCCAATCGCCGATCAGGGCCTTGTCGCTTTTGGCCCCTTTCGGGTCGGACAAGGGATTTTCGGAAATAATGCACCCGGCCAGCGGCAGAATTGCGATACCCGCCAGCAGCAGCTTTTTCCACATCGAAGGGCCCTCCCAGGAATGTGTGACACAAGATGCCAAACGCCGGAACCGGCCTTTCTCTGCTTGCGGACGCCGGGCCATTTACACGACCGCCTAGCGCAGCGATCGAGGGCAGGGCGGTAGTCTTAATTCTAACCGCCTGCTGCCTACTGCCTACTTTTCAAGCTACCGGGCAAGGATTCGAACCTTGAATGAGGGAGCCAAAGTCCCTAGTGTTACCGTTACACCACCCGGTAGAATACCTATCTTTGTCTAAGTTGTTTGTTTCCAATAGTTTACGTCGCTTCGTTTCGTGCGTTAGATCGTCATAAGTGGTTATAAATGGTCATAAATAGGTGCCTTTAGGTGCCGTGTTAGGTGCCATTCATCGTGCGATTTACAAAATCCACTTTCTCCACTGCCTAGATAACAAAATCAACGGCTATTCTGCCCTTGATTAAAGCCGATTCTCCACAAAACTCGTTCGCACACTGTCAAACTTCTACCGTTACCTGTCCGTGTAACGATACGTAAGGATTACATCCTAGTAACACTAGGTTCGTCAAGCCTAACCCCATTCGCGACTAGGACCTTTACGCCCGCAAATGGATCGGAGTCCAGCATTCCACAATTCCCGCCCCACCATTTTGAATAGATTGAACTAAGCGTCATCAGATTGCTTTGAACCGTTCGCTCTGACGAGCCAGCGGCTATTCGGCGATCGCGGAATATCTCTGCCATTTCTTTCGTAATCTCAGCCGGCCCATGCGTTTCGGGAAACACTCTTTTCAATGCCCGAACAGCGATCGTGTACCCTTCGATTGTGCCGCTTTGGAGTCCCGACATACGCATTAGGAGGCTCAAGAGTGTGGTTGCATCGTCCCATCCCAAAGGTCGCTTGGAAAACAGGGGCACTTCGACCGGTGCTGCGGGTTCATAATTGCCAAATTCTAGGTACATTTTTCTCACGGCAGCACTATGCGCCCTGCGCACATCACTCTCTTTGGTGCTGATCTCTTTCCGCTTTCCGTCCGGTCCCTTAAAGCGAACAAGATATACCGGATCACGCTGTCGTCTGTGCAGTAAGTATTTGACACGCCGACCATCTTCCAGTTCGCACCGCCCCTGTCGCAAGCGGGTTTGATCGTTCCTCATAGTATAATCACT
>DASRSD010000077.1 GCA_035656635.1 Pirellulales bacterium | reverse complement strand
TGTTTGCTTAATACATTTTCCGCCGTGTGCTGGTACGTTACTTGCAAAATAAACGCCGCATTAAGAAACAGGGCACAGGCGGAGGCGGATCGTCAAGGTCAGCGCGAGAATGCGCCAGAAGGGACTTCTCCAAGAGATTAAACGCGTGCATATCCGCAGGAACCAGGTTGCAGGTCTTTACCCGCCTACTACCAACAATCCTACTGATATTTTGTTCTCTTCCCTTCTTGCGTGCCCAAGCTGCGCATGATCCGTAAGGCGGTCGGATGATGTGGTTGCGTTTTCGTTTTTCAGGCGAGGAATTTTCCTTTGCCGCCGTGCCCGTTTCCAAACCTTCAGGCGTTTGTTTCCATCCTTCTGGCAAATTGAACGAGGTGTTGCATGTCTGCTGATCCTTCCTCTGGCCCGGTCATGAAAAAGACGCTCGGGCTCACCGGGCTGACGATGAACGCCATGGCGCTCATCGCCCCCGGCGCGTTTTTGTGGCTGACATTCCAAATCCAATCGCAATATGGTGCGCCAATGGCTGGCTGCGCTATTTGGTTTGGAATTTTGGCAGCGATTATGCTGTGTTTCGCCACCGCCATTTCCTATGCCGAATTATCGAAGCTGTATCCTGGGGCAGGCTCATCGTACTTCTTTGCCGAACAAGCATTTTTGTCAAAAACGCACGCTTATAAGTTCGCACGGCTGGCCAAATTCATCACCGGCTGGGCTAGCCACTTGTACTACTGGGTCTATCCAGGATTAATGGTTGGTGTAACCGCAATATTGGTGGGCTATTTGGCAAATCAATTCTGGCCTGACACCTTTAACGGAACGATCAGCAGCCCAACGTTGATGATTGGCTTCTGCATCGTATTTGCCATTGGTGTCTCGTACATCGCCCACCGCGGCGTGTCCGGTTCCACTGGCGTAAATATCGCCATCAACGTAATTCAAATTAGCGCATTGTTGGTGTTCTCTGTCATTGCCCTGGGCTATCGCTTGAGCCATGGCGAGGGCTCCGTCGGTTGGACGTTTGACCCCGATGGCAATCCGATCAACGTTGTTTTGGAACAAGATAAAGACGGCAGCCCCGTAAAGATCAAGAACGACAAAGGGGAAGATGTTTACAAAGTCGTTCAGGAAAACGGCACAGATAAGCCGTACCGTCTTACCTACAACGGCGCTGGGGTCGATCAAACCCCGGTCGATGCCACCAAGCCAACGGGCGATAAGCAAGATACGTTTGAATTTCACGACTCGGCGCTCTCGGTGGTTTCTCCGCACGGGTTCAGTTTTATAATCATTCAGGCGTGTGTGGCGATTCTCATCCTTGTCGGTTTCGAATCCGTCACCTCGATGGGCGAGGAAGCGAAAAATGCTAAGCGTGATATTCCTAGAGCCGTCTTGTTGTCGCTATTCATACAAGGCGTGGTTTGTTACTTAATCGAATACTTTTGTGCCGGTTACTTCCTTAATCCTGGTTATCCAATTACCAAAGCCGCCAGCTCCGGGGCTCCCATCGGCGATATGATGACTCTAGCCGGGACGTGGCTGTTCGGCAGCCCATCGGCAGGAAAGACCTTCATGCTGATCGAAGCCGCTACCGTGTTCCTGGCGCTCATTGGCACCACGCTTTCGTGCATGAATACCGGAGCGCGCGTCACGTACGCCATGGGTCGCGACGACGAAATGCCGGCACACTTTGGCATGTTGCATGGCAAGAACTTGTCGCCGCACCGTGCCATTTGGACGCTGTGCGGGGTTTCGATTGTGATCGGAATCATTACCGTGCTCTGGTGCCTATGTGGGCCGGCCGTGCCCGCCACGATGGATACTGCTCTCTCTGACGGCCAAAAAGCAAGCATTTGGTATCCCAGCTTTTTGGTGTTCAGCAGCGCCAAAGCTGCGGCCCTTCCGAACAGTTTGTTGATTGTCACTTTGACGAGTAACTTCGGCACGTTCATGCTGTACATGCTAACTTGCTGGGTGGCTATCGTGGCTTTTCGCGAACATCATAGCTTCAGCGGATTTAAGCACATGTTCATCCCGCTGTTTGGACTAATTGCTAATTTGCTTTGCATGCTCTTTTACATTGTCGGTCCAATATTCGTGAGCGGAATGAGTCCCTACGAACCTCGTTGGGCTCTTGCGGTCGCCGCTGTCTGGGGCATTTACGGCGGCTTATACTTCGTCTTCTCTGGCAAGAAAAAAGGCAAAACGTCGTTCGTCAGCAGTGCCGATGCGGCGGCTCGTCGGGCTGCACCGGCCTGAGGATGTGCCTCGTATAGTTTCAGCCTGTTAAAACTGGTACCCTGGGTGCCACGGGTGGTAATCGCCCGTGGCGCCCTTTTATTTTTTTGCGGCAATAGAGCCTGCGACTTCACCGCATCTGCGCGGCGATTTTCCAGTTCCATAAAGCGGCAGTTTTCGAGTTCAACAAAAATCGAGCCGGACGGAAAAATGGGTGCTAGCCAAGTACAATAGCAAGCGGAAAGGAATGGGCGACGGCTTTCCGTTTCAAACCGATTGAGGGAGCGTTCATGATTCGCAGGCGGAACGTTTTTTCATGGGCCGGGCTGGCCATGCTGCTTGTGGCTTTGAATTCACGAGTGGCATTGGCCCAGGAACCCAATTCGCTGCCCATCGCCCAGCCCACCACGAATTCATCATTCCCGTGGTTTATTACTTGGGCGCTTGCTGCTGGTTGCCTAACGCTGCTTGTCCCGGCGGGCATGGCGCTGGTGGCCGGTGGTATGAATCGCCCCAAGAATTCCGCCCACATGTTTGCTATGAGTTTGATGATTGTGCCGCTGGCCGGTTGCGCGATTTTTTTGTACGGATTTGCACTCGGCTGGGGAAATTTAGCCGGCGGCCTGGCCCCGCCTGGCTGGTCGACCGCCTTAGGCAGCGAGCTGAATCAACTCAATCGCGGAATTGGCTTCGGCTCGGAAGCCAGCGCGCCCGACACATCGATTTTCGGCCTGTTTGGCGCCACGGGCTTTGCGCTAACGGGACTGTACACGCCCGGCGTGTTGGCCCTGTTTTTTTTGATGTCGGCTTTCCTGATGGTCGCCGCAACCATTCCCACCGGCGCCATGGCGGAGCGCTGGGCCTGGCGCAGCTTCGTGCTGTACGGTTTTTGGGTGATTGTGCCGCTGGCATTGTTTGCCAATTGGGTTTGGGGAGGCGGATGGCTCGCCCAAATGGGAAAAAATTGGAACTTGGGTCACGGCGCGGTCGATTTCGCCGGTTCCGGCGTCATTCACGCCATGGGGGCAATCATTGGTTTGGCTGGCACCATTTGCATTGGCTCGCGGTTGGGAAAATTTGTGAACCGCCGCCCCCGTGCCATGCCGGGCCACAATATTCCTTACGTCGTCGTCGGCACCCTCATCTTGCTATTTGCCTGGTTCGGAATGACCGCCGGCGCCACGTTGGCGGGCACCGATTTGCAGCTCAGCTCGGTCTTTGTGAACACGCTGCTGGGCGGTATCGGAGGCGCGGTGGGCGCAATGTTCTATTTACTGGCCACCGTGAAGAAGCCCGATCCCACGCTGATGTGCAATGGTCTGGTGGCAGGCCTGGTATCTATTAGCGGCGCCTGCGCTTTTGTGAGCCCGTGGGCGGCGCTTGTAATTGGCGTTGTAGGCGGTGTGTTGATCATTATCAGCGTGCTGTTTTGGGATAAAGTTGGCGTCGACGATCCGGTGGGCGCGGTTTCCATGCACGGCGTGGCTGGGTTGTGGGGAGTTATTTCCGTCGGGTTGTTTGCCAATGGCAAATTTGGCGCCGGCTGGAACGGAGTGGCCCGGGAAGTTTTTTCCAAGTCCGGCGCTGATGGCGTGCGCGGTCTGTTCTACGGCGACGCCAGCCAATTGACGGCACAACTGATTGAAGCGGGCGTGCTAATTGTGTTCGGATTTCTCGTAGCTTATGGCTGCTTCAAGCTCAGCGCCCTCATCACGCCGTTGCGTGTCAGCCGTGATGCCGAATTGCAGGGACTGGACGGCAGCGAAATGGGCACTCTGGCATATCCCGATTTCGTGCTCAAAAGCGGAATTTTAGATGCGTAATGTCGACGAGCAACCGAGAACCCCAGCCTCTTCGTCCAGCGCCGCAGCACGCAGCGATTCCGTTTCTTGGCAGCGCTACGCCGCCACGACGGCCGTCATCGCCAGCTGCGCTTTGCTGGCTTGGATTAGTGACCATGTCGGGCTGACGTCGACGAACATCGCCATGATTTTTCTGGCGGCCGTGGCCCTGGTGGCGGCGCGGTTTGGCCGCGGGCCGGCAATTGCAGCGGCGGTACTCAGCGTGTTAGTATTCGATTACTTCTTTGTAGAGCCGCGGTTCACGTTTTCTCGCAGCGATACGCAGTACATTGTGACACTGGGCGTGATGTTGGGAATCGGCATCCTCATCAGCGAACTTACCGCCCGGCTGCAAACACAGCTACGTTCCTCGCAACAGCACGAGCGGCAAACGGAGGAGCAATTTCGTGCATCGCAACGCCAAGAACGCCGTACCACCCAACTTTATCGTATGACGCGCCAATTAAGCGAATTGGCAGGGACCGAGTTTCTCGTTCCCCGTGCCGGCCGGCAATTGACTGAAGTGTTTGGCGGCGAGGTGGTGTTGCTGCTGCCCAAGCCTGACGGCGAACTGCTAGTGCGGTTTGGCAGCGAAGCCATCGTGGCTGGCAACCCGGCCGATTTAGCTGCAGCGCATTGGGTGGCCGAAAACCACCGCAGCGGCGGACTGGGAACCGACCTGCTCCCGGATGCCACGGCCATGTGGATTCCGATGATTGGATCGCAGCGCCTCATGGGAGTGCTGGCGGTCCGCCCCGGCGATGTGAATCGGTTGTTCGATCCTGAAGAGCGGCGCATGCTGGAAACCTGCGCCAGCCTGATCGCTCTAGCGATTGAGCGTGATCAATCTCGGCTAGAAGTTCAGCAAGCTCAACTGCACGTTCAGGCGGAACAATTTCGTAATGCGCTGCTAAGTTCCGTTTCGCACGATTTACGCACGCCGCTGGCAATGATCGCGGTGACCGCTTCCAGCATTCTCGATCATTCCACCGATCCCCAGTCCCCCGCCAACCGCGAAATGCTGCAAACCGTGGTCGACGAATCGCACCGCCTATCCCGGCAGGTCGATAATTTGTTGGAAATGGCCCGCCTGAACTCCGGCACCTTGGTGCTGAATTGCGACTGGCAGGTGCTGGAGGAACTGATTGGCGTGGTGCTGGCGCGGCTGCGTGGGGAATTGCAAGGACACAGTGTATCCGTAGATATCCCACACGACTTTCCCATGCTGTGGGTCGCGGCCGACCTCATCGAGCAGGTGCTGGCCAACTTGTTGGAAAATGCGATCCGTTACACGCCCCAGGGCACGCGGATCCAAATTTCAGCCGTCCGCCGCAGCGACATCGCCGAAATCATCGTGGCCGACAACGGCCCCGGCCTGCCCGCAGGAAACCCCACCAAGCTGTTCGAAAAATTTTATCGGGGCACGCGAGTTGTTGCCGACGGCCAGCGCGGCATCGGCCTGGGGTTGCCCATTTGCCAAGGCATTGTGCAGGCGCATCGGGGAAACATTCGGGCGGCCAATCGTCCCACCGGAGGCGCCGAATTTATTATCTCACTGCCCTGCCCACAACAAAGCCCGCAGGTTAATTTAGATGTAGAAGATTCGTTGGCTTGAATCCCTTCGTTCTGAGTTAATCTGCGGCATTTGCCCATGTCGACCGCCACCTCCTCACCGCCGCTGGTCTTGTTGGTGGAAGACGAAGCCCCCATGCGCAAATTCCTGCGAGCATTTTTGTCCGGGGCGGGTTATCGCATTGAGGAAGCCAGCGCCGGCGAGGAAGCACTGTCGATCGCAGCCGAAAGTCCGCCGGACGTGGTGATTTTGGACCTCGGCTTGCCCGATATGGATGGCCAGGAAGTGCTTCGCAAGCTGCGCGATTGGCTAAAGGCGCCCATCATCGTGCTTTCTGTGCGAAATCAGGATGTACAGAAGATTTCCGCACTGGATCACGGCGCCGACGATTACCTACAAAAGCCCTTCAGCACCGGCGAATTGCTGGCCCGCATTCGCGTGGCCTTGCGGCATACCGCCCAAGTGCAAACCGGCAACGAGGCGCCGGTGTTCGAATCGGGCGATTTGAAAGTCGATTTAGCCGCCCGCCGCGTATTTGTTCGCGGCGAGGAGGTGCATTTGACGCGCATGGAGTACAACTTGCTGACCACCCTGGTGCGATACGCGGGCAAAGTGCTGACGCATCAATTTCTCTTGGCCGAAGTGTGGGGCCCGACGCAGGCGGAAAACACGCAGCATTTGCGGGTTTTCATGGCCGGGTTGCGGCGCAAAATCGAGGCCGATCCCGCACAGCCGCGCCACTTGCTTACCGAGCAAGGCGTCGGCTATCGCCTGGCGTTTGAATAACGCAATAGCAGAAATATTGCCTTCAACGTTTAGCCGCGACGCGCTAACGGAGCGGTTGATGGGACGAGCGGGTGGTGAGTTGCTTTGCTGCAGGCGCGCGAAGATTTCATAAAGTTGTATCGCTAAAAAATAAAAACTTTATAAATTTGCCAATCTTTCCGGCAACTGCCGCT
This sequence comes from Pirellulales bacterium, assembly GCA_035656635.1. Taxonomy (NCBI): domain Bacteria; kingdom Pseudomonadati; phylum Planctomycetota; class Planctomycetia; order Pirellulales; species Pirellulales bacterium. Next base: position 42,248 of record DASRSD010000077.1, on the reverse strand, counting down.
TGGCGGCGAAGCATTTGTTTTTCATGCCGCGCATGCGTGCATCCAGTTTTTCTGTGATTGCACACTCGTAAGCTAGCACGCTGTAAGCAGTTGTAAATGCGCGCTTAAATTGCGCGCACTGCGCGCTGCTGCGGTACAGCGATTGCAAATCGCCTCGCGGCCTCCATTAGTGCGAGGTCCAATTCAATTTTGTCGTCGGTGTGCGCTTTGTACGGTCCTTTTATCCGAGGAGAATGTGTCATGTCGAACAGGCGGAAATGGTGGCAAGTATTAATTAGTAGAAAGCCGGTCATTTGGTTTGTGGCAATTGTTTTGGGGTTCGTTGTTTCTCGATCATATGTTTTCTCTCAGGATGCAAAAAAGGCGCCGGACGCAGCCGTTCCTGCTGCTGCCGCTCCTGCTGCTGCCACTACCGCTCCGGCCGCTGCTCCTGCTGAGGCGGCCGCTGCAACGCCCAAGCTACCCGATTATTTCAGTTCGGACTTAACGAAAAAAGACGACAGCGGTTTACTCTTTTGGCCTGATGCCACGGGCGGTCATGCGGGCGTGTGGGCAACCCCAGCCGGCGATGGTAAGGGCGATGTTCCGACCACACTGAGTAAAGAAGACAACTATGATCGCATCTCGCACAATTTATTCTCGATCAACTTCGTGTGGACGTTGGTAACCGGCTTCTTGGTGATGTTCATGCAAGCCGGTTTCGCCATGGTGGAAGGCGGCTTGTGCCGTTCGAAAAACTCGGCCCATACCTTCGCCATGAACTTCATGATTTATCCGCTCGGCTGCATCGCATTTTACGTGTACGGTTTCGCATTGGGTTGGGGTAACTGGTACAACGGTCCCGTGCCGCCAGGTTGGTACGCATCTCTTGGCCCAGGCACTGCGGTTCTGAACCAAGGCATCGGTATCGGACCCGACTCCAGCGGCAACGGCGCTTTCAAATATGGAATTGTTGGCACCAAGGGTTGGTGCTTGCAGGGCGTTGACGATGTCGGCGTGATGGCGCTGTTCTTCTTCATGATGGTGTTCATGGACACCACCGCCACCATTCCCACGGGCGCCATGGCGGAACGTTGGACGTGGAAAAACTTCTGTCTCTATGGTCTGTGGGTCGCGCTGCCGTATTGCATCTATGCCAACTGGCTATGGGGAGGAGGTTGGCTCGCACAAATGGGCGTCAACTGGGGCTTTGGGCATGGCGCCGTCGACTTTGCCGGTTCCGGCGTAGTGCATGCCATGGGTGGCATTATCGGTCTGGCAGGTGCAATCTGTATCGGGCCGCGCATTGGCAAATATGTTGATGGGAAAATTAACGCGTTCCCTGGTCACAGTCTGCCTATGGCCCTCATCGGTACTTTTATTCTGGCCTTCGGTTGGTTCGGATTTAATCCCGGCTCCACGTTGGCAGGCTCCGATCTGCGGATTGCACATGTCGTGGTGAACACCATGTTGGCCAGCGTTACAGGCGCCTTGGCAACCATGTGCTATATGATGTTTGTCCAAGGAAAGAAACCTGATCCATCCATGCTTTGCAACGGCATGTTGGCGGGCTTAGTCGCCATTACAGCTCCTTCCGCCTTTGTAAATAGTATGGGCGCTTGTATCATCGGGGCCGTCGCCGGCGTGCTTGTGGTCTGGAGCGTCGCCTTCTTCGATAAGGTTCGTGTCGACGATCCCGTAGGCGCCATTTCTGTTCACGGAGCTTGTGGCTTGTGGGGCGTTTTGTCGGTCGGATTGCTAGCGACCGGGCAGTACGGAGCTGGCTGGAACGGTGTCGTCCGCGATGCCTGGGTTAAAGCACCAGGAGCGGGTGGAATCGATGGCGTTCGTGGTCTGTTCTACGGTGATCCTAGTCAGCTCGTAGCGCAGATCATCGACTGTGGTGTAGTCTTCGTATTCGGTTTCGCGATGGCGATGATCTGGTTCAAATTCAGCAACCTAATCACGCCGCTTCGTGTCAGCAGGGAAACCGAAATCGAAGGTCTCGATATGCCTGAAATGGGCGCCCTGGGCTGGCCCGATTTCGAGCACACCGGTAGCTCCTAGTTTCTGTCAAACGTTCTGCAAGGTAAAGTCAATCACGTTGACGTCTCGCTCCGATGGTGCATGCACCATCGGAGCGGAGCGCTACTAAAACGGCGGTAAATCCTTCTCACTCACAAATAGATTCCTGATCCAGGAGAATTCCCGTGAAAAAGATCGAGGCGGTAATCCGGCACTTCAAATTGGAAGAAGTAAAAAACGCGCTCAGTGCCAAAGGCGTGCAAGGCATGACGGTAACCGAAGTGCGCGGCTTCGGCCGCCAAAAGGGGCACACCGAAACCTATCGCGGCGCGGAATATGCCGTCGATTTTCTTCCCAAGGTTAAGCTTGAGGTGGTGGCCGACGAAAAAGATGCTCAGAGTGTGATTGACGCCATCGTGAACGCGGCCCGCACCGGCCAAGTGGGCGACGGCAAAATTTTCGTCAGCTCGCTGACCGACGTGGTCCGCATCCGCACCGGCGAAACTAACGCCTCGGCGATTTAATGCACGGCCAGTTTGATGTGGGCCAGATTAACGCGGGCCGATTTCAAGCCCTCTCCCCTTGGGAGAGGGCAGGGTGAGGGTGCCGTAGAACCTTGGCCCGCTTCCAGGCGCGTCCAACTTGCTTTGGCTAGTTCAACCTTGGCCTGCTACAATGTGCCCGGTTCGTTTGCGAGCGTTTCAGTCCAGATGCTTTTCGGCGTGCTTCCACGAAAGCCAGCGTCATGGGCGCTTTTCTCACGGGCGACGATGTAAAACTCCAAGGTGCGCCGGCGCTATCGACCGATGCCGGGCCATCGGCCACGATTCGTCAATCGTCGACGTCGCTAAAACTCCCCAACGATAATTCGCCGCAACATCAAGTCGCCCCCGTCTGGCACCAAAGCCCTTGGTTTTGGGTCATGTGCCTGACGGGGGTCGATTATTTCAGCACGCTGGGGTATCAGCCGTCGATTGCTTTCGAGGCCGCCGGCATGTTGGCCCCCTTGGCCACCGTGGTGTTGGTGCTGCTGACGCTGTTTGGGGCCGTGCCGGTTTATTCGCACGTGGCCGGACAATCGCCTCATGGGCAAGGCTCGATTGCCATGCTGGAGCAATTGGTGCACGGCTGGAAAGGCAAAACGCTGGTGCTGATTCTGCTCGGTTTTGCTGCCACCGATTTTGTCATCACCAAAACGCTGAGCGCCGCCGATGCCGCCGTGCATTTAACTCACAACCCGTATTGGGCGAAAATGCCCGCCTTCATCCGTCAACTGAGCGAAGGCAAGCAACAAATGATGGTAACCATGCTGCTGCTCGTCTTGCTGGGGGCCAGTTTTTTGCGCGGCTTCCGCGAGGTGATTGGCCTGGCTGTGGTCATCGTGGGCGTGTATCTGACGCTAAATGCCATCGTCATCGGCAGCGGATTGGTTTACTTACTGGCGCATCCGGCCCGGTTGGAAGGTTGGTGGCAAAACGTTTGCGACGGCAACTGGCACATTAAGCATTTGCCGGCGCTGGTGTCGGGAACCAGCCTGGGCTCGATTGCCGCCATTTGCCTGCTGATTTTTCCGAAGCTGGCCCTGGGCCTGAGCGGCTTTGAAACCGGCGTGGCCGTGATGCCGCTGATTCAAGGCGACAAAGACGACGATCCGCAAAATCCGCTGGGCCGCATCCGCAACACGCGCAAGCTGATGGTGACGGCCGCCTTGCTGATGTCGGTGTTGTTGCTTAGCTCTTCAATTGTCACCGCCACGCTGATCGACCCCAGTTTGCTCGGCGAAGGGGGCGTGGCCCAAGGGCGTGCGCTGGCGTATTTGGCTCACAACGGCGGCCCAATTTGCCCGCTGTTTGGCGAAGTGTTCGGCACCATTTACGATCTTTCGACCGTGGTCATTCTCAGCTTCGCCGGCGCCAGCGCGATGGCGGGCCTGCTGAATCTGGTGCCGCAGTATTTGCCTCGCTATGGCATGGCCCCGGAATGGGCCCGCGTGGTTCGGCCGCTGGTGCTCATTTTCACCGCCATTAACCTGCTGGTCACTTGGATTTTTCATGCCGATGTGGAAGCCCAAGGGGGCGCTTACGCCACCGGCGTGTTGGTGCTGATTTCCAGCGGCTGCGTGGCCACCGTGATCGATCGCTACCGCAAAAGCGAAAACATTTACACTCCGTTTCGCATTCCCTGGGCATACGTGTTCATTACCGCAGTGTTTTTCTACACCACGGCGCGCAACATGATCGAACGGCCCGACGGCATTAAAATCGCCAGTTGCTTTATCGTGGCCGTGGTCGTGTTGTCGTTCTGGTCGCGGATGCGGCGCAGCACCGAGCTGCGCTTCGCCGGCTTCGAATTTGTGAGCTACGAATCGCGCTTCCTGTGGGACAGCTTGAAGCACTTGGAATTCCCCGTGCTGGTGCCCCATCGCCCCGGTGCGCGCGATTTGGCCCAAAAAGAGCAAATCATCCGCGAGCGCCATCGAATTGCCGATGAGGTGCCGATTGTGTTCATCGAAGCGGAGTTGGGCGACACCAGCGAGTTCGAGCAAATGCCGCTCATGGAAATTCGCCAAAGCGAGGAACGGTTTATCATTGGCGTGCGGCGCTGCGCATCGGTGGCCCACGTCATCGCCACCATTGCCCTGGAGCTGTCGCGCGCCGGCCGGCCGCCGGAGGTGCACTTCGGCTGGTCGAACGAAAACCCGATGGCCGCCAGCATTAGCTTCCTGTTGTTCGGCGAGGGGAACGTTCCCTGGATGGTTCGCGAGCTGATCCGCCGGGCCGAGCCCAACCCCACCCTGCAACCGGAGGTGTTCATCGGTTAGTCGCCACAGGTTTGCCCGGTCGCCTAATTTGAAAAAAATGTAATGGTGGCTGTCCCAGCCGCCGGCGTGTCACTCGAGAAAAACGGCTGAGGACAGCCGTCACTACATTGTGGAGTGGCCAAATTAGGCGATCACCGGCTGCCCTGGCGTTTTCATTCCGCATGACGTAAGAATGCAGGGCGGCGTGGCCGTCCGTAGCCACGTTCTTTCACTCCTGAACGATTTTTTTTGAATGGCCAGCACCAACCACCCGCAAGCTCCGACTTCCGCTACAGGAACGGCATTTACACGGCCGGCTTCCTCGACGGGCGTGATGATTGCCGCCGGCGTCATCATCGCTTGTTACGCTTTCTGGCTGCTAGCCGGCGGGCCGCAGCATGCGACGAGCTTAATCGTGGACGAAATGCATGCCACGGCGGCAGCCGCTACGGCTGAGCCAGCAAGCCCCACCGTGGGGCAACAGGCGGAACACACCCCGCCGCCGTTGTACATGGTGATTCCGTTCGTGCTCATGCTGGCTGCGATTGCGATTCTTCCGCTGCTGCATGGGGCCAAGCATTGGTGGGAAAGCAATTTGCACCGCTTTTACGTGGCCGGTGGGCTGGCAGCCCTGACGGTGCTGTATTACGGATTGGCGCATCAGTTCCCCATCATTGGCCACTTTCCCGCACGCCATGTTTCGCCATTTACCCCGGAAGAATTCCTCCATTGGGGCACAGTCGGCAACTTGTTGGCCAACGCGATGCTGAATGAATATGTTCCATTCATCATTCTGCTGATGTGTTTATACACCATCAGCGGCGGCATTCGCATCGAGGGGGATTTACCGGCACATCCGGCAACCAACACGGCTTTTTTGGCGATTGGCGCCCTGTTGGCGAGCCTGATTGGCACCACCGGCGCGGCCATGGTTTTAATTCGCCCGCTGCTGGAAACGAATCGCCAGCGTAAGCATGTGGCTCATACCGTCGTGCTGTTCACCTTTGTCGTATGCAACTGCGGCGGATGTTTGCTGCCGCTGGGCGACCCCCCGCTGTTCCTGGGCTACCTGCAAGGCGTGCCGTTTTTGTGGACGCTGAGCTTGTGGAAAGAATGGCTCTTCATCAACGGCTGCCTGCTGGCCATTTATTGGGCCTGGGACCGGTACTATGTCTATCCGCGAGAAGAAGCCCGCGATATTGTCCGCGACGAAGCCCAGGTTCATCGCTTGCGCTTCGCCGGCTGGCAACTGAATGGGCTCCTGCTGTTGGGCGTCATTCTGGCCGTGGCGTTCCTCGACCCTAGCAAAGCTTTCCCCGGCACCAATTGGCATCCTTGGCTTTATTTGCGCGAGGTTGTGCAGTTGGGACTGTTGGCTTTATCGCTACTGCTCGGCTCGGCCCATACGCGGAAGATGAACGATTTCAATTTCGCGGCCATCATCGAAGTGGCCGTGTTGTTCTTCGGCATTTTCATTTGCATGCAGCCGGCGCTGCAAATTCTGAACGCCCGGGGGGCCGAGCTCGGCTTGAACACTCCGTACAAATTCTTTTGGGCCAGCGGCACGCTGTCGTCGTTCCTGGACAACGCGCCCACCTATTTGGTGTATTTCGAAGCCGCCAATGCCATGACGACCGCCCCCGGCCATGGCATATTGGCGCTGCAAAGCGGACATTTCATCCGCGAAGATCTGCTGGCCGCCATCAGCCTTGGCGCCGTTATGATGGGCAGCATGACCTACATTGGCAACGGGCCCAATTTCATGGTTAAATCGATCGCCGAATCCTGGGGCGTGCGTATGCCTAGCTTCTTCGGCTACATGGTTTATAGCTGCGTCATTCTCTTGCCGCTTTTGGTGTTGCTAAACCTGCTATTTTTGTAGCCCGATGTTTCACGCCGTGAATTTTTTAGCGTGCCAGCGAGCTGCTAACGACTACTGTGCGACCGATTCCACATGCGCCAGCACTAAGCGGATGAGGTCGTACGGCACGCGGCCATCCAAACGTTCAAACACGGGACTTAATCGGCGTGCTTCGAGTTGAGCCGCAGCGGCGGTCACTTGGCGGTAAATTTCGTCGCTGACCCAGCAATCGATTCGCGGCGGTTTTTCTTCGGCGATGAATTCCACCAGGTAGCTGCACGTCGTACTGCGCGCCCGATTGATTTTGTGTTTCACGTCGTCAATCGACCAGCGTTGGCGAAATAACTCGAACGCTTGCGATTTCACCGCATTCGGCAGCTTTGGCTTGATATAGGCCGCTTGCGGTTCGCCGGCGCTGCCGCCCAATGCAGAAACGGAAGTGGGAGCAATTTGATCGGCATCGATTTTGTATTCGGCGCAGTAATGGCGAACCAGTTCGACCAGCCCGGCGCCAAAATCGGCCAACCGTTTTTCGCCGATGCCCCGGACTTCCTTCAACAATTCCAGCCGAGTGGGCCGAATTCGCGCCAGACTGCGCAACGAGGCATCGTCCAGCACCAAATAGGGCGGCACTTGGCGCTCGTGGGCTAAGTCCAGCCGCCAAGTTCGCAACCGCTCGAACAGGTCGCGGTCCACGCCTTCCCAGGAATCGGCATCCACCTGGGCCTGCGTCGGGGCCGTCTGCTTGGGCCGCAGCAATTTAACTTCTCGCTGGCCGCGCAATACCTCCCGGGAAGCCGCGTTGAGCTTTAGCAGGGGCCGCTCGCCCGGCGTGCGATCCAGCAAACCTTGATCGACCAGTTGATACACCATCGATTGCACGTGCTTTTTGGGCACTTCACGCAACAGGCCGTACGTGCTGAGCTGCTCGTGCCGGCAGTTGCGAATCATTTCGGTGTTCGCGCCGGTCAGCACATCGACCACGTGCCCCACGCCAAATCGCTCCTCAACCCGCGCAACGCACGACAGAATTTTTTGTGCCGCGACGGTGCCATCTTCCACTGTCTCCACGTCGGCCAAGCACACATCGCAGGCTCCGCAGTTTTCCCGTTCGTAGGGTTGGCCGAAGTATTCGACCAGCGCCCGGTGCCGGCAGCGCGGCGAATTGCACAGCCGTTGCATTTGTTGGAGCAATTGCTGTTGGGCCTCGATAAACTGGCCGGGATTTTCGGCATCGGCGGCGCTTTTATGAATCAGGCCATCCCACCGCATGGCGTCGGCAAACGAATACAGTAGCACGCACTCGGCCTCCAACCCGTCGCGCCCGGCCCGGCCTGTTTCTTGCTGATAATGCTCGACCGTTTTTGGCATGGCCGTGTGCAGCACGCAGCGCACATTGCTGCGGTCGATGCCCATGCCAAACGCCACCGTGGCCACAACCACGTTCAATTTCTCTGCAGCAAAGGCATCCTGCACTTGATGCCGCACGGCCGGATCCAAGCCCGCATGATACGCCGCCGCTTGAATGCCATTGGCATTCAACACGGCCGCCACGCACTCGGCATCTTTTCGCGTGAGGCAGTATACGATAACCGCTTCCCCGGCATAACGCCGCACGACTTCGATGCTTTGCCCATATACGTCAACCTGGGGCAGCACACGGTAGACCAAATTCGGCCGATCGAACGAACCGACCAATACCGCCGGGTCGCGCAAATTTAATTGCCGGATCACGTCCTCGCGCACCCGGAGTGTGGCCGTTGCGGTGAACGCGTGCAAGCTGGCCTGCGGAAATTGCTCGCGCAGCTTGGCCAGTTGGCGGTATTCCGGCCGAAAGTCGTGCCCCCAATGGCTGATGCAATGGGCCTCATCAATGGCAAACCGCCGCACATTCAGCCGCTGGGCCATGTTCAAAAACCACGGCGTGACCGCCCGCTCCGGCGCAACAAACAACAACCGATATTCGCCACGCAGCAGACTCTGCTCGATGTTTCTCCGCTCTTCATTTTCGATGCCGCTATGTAGCGCCGCCGCCGGATAGCCGCATTCGCGCAGGCCATCGACCTGGTCTTTCATCAGCGAAATGAGCGGCGAAATGACCACGTCGGTCCCGCCGGTCATGGCCGGCGGCGCCTGATAACACAGCGATTTGCCGCCGCCGGTGGGCAGCACCACCAGCGAATCGCGGCCGGTCAAAGCCGCTTCAATGGCCTCCGCCTGGAACGGCCGCAGTTGCTGAAATCCCCAAAAACGGCGAATGGTGGCCAGCACCGCGGGAGGCACCGTGCCAGAAGCATTATCCGGAACCGCGGGCACAGGGGATACAGCGGCAGTGGACATATGAACCGTTCCTCACGTGGAAAGCTGTTATACCACCCTTTCGGCATAAGTAAAGCGCGCGCGGCATAGAATCTCGCCTTCTCGCTGGACGAGCGGCAGGCTGACATTTATCATTGAGCCACTTGTCGGAAGAAACCGCGCAACTGCCGTCAAATTTGCCAGACCCTAGCCCAGGATTGTTTCATGGCCGAATTGAATTTGGAGCCGCCGGCGAAAATCGATCTGCATCCCGGGCCGTGGTATCGGGAGATGACCGCGCACTGCTGGTTCGTGCTGATTGTCGCGGCCATGGCCTGGCTGTTCGATTGCCTCGATCAGCACTTGTTCAACCAGGCGCGCCGCCCCGCCATGGAAGAATTGCTCTCCGGAACCGGCGCCAATGCTACGGCCTACGGTTATTATGTGACCGGCATTTTTCTCTTGGGCTGGGGCACCGGCGGCATTTTCTTTGGTGCTTTGGGCGATAAAATCGGCCGCGCCAAAACGCTTATCGTTTGTATTTTGCTGTACTCGGTCTGCACCGGACTCATTTTCTTTTCCCACGCATTTTGGGATTTCGCCGTTTTTCAATTGATGACCGGCCTGGGCATTGGCGGCGTGTTTGCCGTCGGCGTAGCCTTGGTGGCCGAAACGGTCCCCTCGTCTGCCCGCGCCGGCGCGCTCGGTTTGCTGCAGGCCCTTTCCACGGTCGGCAATGCGCTGGCGGCCGTCATCGGTTATGCCTTTGGGCTGCTTGCCGTGCCGCATGCCTGGCGATGGATGTTCGTCGTCGGCGCGCTGCCGGCGGCCATGGTTGTTTTAGTCCAACGCAAAGTCCACGAACCAGAACTCTGGCTCAAAGCCAAGGCCGAAGGCAAACTCGCCGGCAGTTTGCTCGGCTCGCTGGGAAAATTGTTTTCCGATCCTCGCTGGCGAAAAAACGCCATCATCGGCCTGGTGTTGGGCTGCGCCGGCATTGTCGGCTTTTGGGGCGTCGGCGTGTTCAGCAACGATTTGGTCCGCACCGTGCTTAAAGATTCGCTCGCTTCCAAACACTTGGAACCGGCGGATCTCGACAGCCAGCTCACCACCTGGGTCGCCATCAATTTGTTCATGATGCAAATCGGCGGCTTCACCGGCATGATGCTCTACGCTCGCTTGGCCCGCGTCCTGGGCCGAAAGCCGACCTTTGCCATTGCCTTCGTCCTGGCGTTTCTGGCCACGGTCCTGGAATTCCAGGGCATGACTTCGCATTACCAGGTCTTCTGGCTCACGCCGATCATGGGCTTTTGCCAACTTGGAATTTTCGCGCTGTATGCGATTTACTTCCCCGAACTTTTCCCGACCAGCCTCCGGGCGACGGGCACCTCGTTTTGCTACAACTTCGGCCGATTCGTGGCGGCCGCCGGCGCGTTCATTCAAGGCTATTACGCCCTCAGCCAGGCGTCGTCCAAACCGGTCGATACGCTTCGCAGCATCGGCACGTGGACGGCGCTGGTGTACCTTGTCGGCATTCTCGCCCTACCCTTCGCCCCGGAAACGAAAGGCAAGCTGCTGCCGGAATAAAGTTTCGGGTATGGTATGGTTATCTAGTGCGCGCCTTATGTTTGTGTAGCGTTTTCGATGCAGCCGGAAGGCCACGCCTTCCGGTCCCGATGCTGTGAGCATCCGGCTACCCCAATACCCAATTAGCCGTCCGCCTCGGTGGGCGCTGCCGGAGAAATAAACGTGGCGGTTTTCCAGTGGATCATCGAGCACGTCAAATGGCTGATGAGCCTGGCTCGTCCGGAAAACTTGCGCGCCATCGTCAATCCAGAGTGGGCTCCTTGGGCCGGTTACGCCATCCTCGGCGCCATCGTCTTTAGCGAAACGGGGCTGTTGGTCGGCTTTTTTCTGCCGGGCGATTCCCTGCTGTTTGCCGCCGGGTTTTTAGCCAGCCAGGATGTATTCAACATCGTCGTGCTCGATCTGGTATTAATTCCGGCGGCCATTTGCGGCGACGCCTGCAATTATTTTCTCGGGCGGCAACTGGAAGAACATGTGTTCGAAAAGGGTCGCTTGCGCTTCGTCAAGCATGAGTACTTGATGTCCGCCAAAGCGTTCTACGAAAAACACGGCGGTAAGGCGATTGTGCTGGCCAAATTCGTGCCGATTGTGCGCACCTTTACGCCGTTTGTGGCCGGCGTTGCGCGCATGACGTACCGCCGCTTTTTAATGTTCAATGTGCTGGGCGCCGGCAGTTGGATTTTGCTGATGACCTGGGCCGGCTATTGGCTGGGGCGCTTTGCGTGGATTAAAGATCATTTCGAGCTGGTGGTGCTGGGCATCGTGTTGGTAAGCGTTTTGCCGGTGCTCTTGGGCATTTTTCGCGCTTGGCGCGGCGAAGAACTGCTCCACGGCGACGAACGCCCGGCAGATTAATTCTCCGCCCGTGGCCCGCGCGCTCCGCTACCGCGTCGCGGCTAAACATCACAACATTCCGCATTCCGCATTCCGCATTCCCTATTCCCTATTCCCTATTCCCTATTCCCATTCCCCAATCGCGGCTCCGCCAGCCGTTCTTCCAACTGCTCCGCCGGCAGCACGACGCCGCAACTCACGATGTATTCCACCGCCTGCTCCACCGTCATGTTGACATCGATCACGTCGCTTTTGGGAATGAGCATCGTATACCCGCTCACCGGCACCGGGCTGGTCGGCAGTCAAATCGTCAACATTGGCACGCCAGCGATCGTTTGCACGTCGGTCATCCCCTCGTTGGTGACAAACGCCAACGACCACACATCGCGGCACGGATATTCCACGGCCACCACGCGAGTGAAATCCAATTCCCGTTCGCTAAACACATAATTCGTGACTTGCTTGGCCGAGCTGTACACGGCCCGCACCACCGGCAGCCGGCCAATCCCTTGTTCAAACCAACCCCAAAACGCCCGGCCCAACCCGGCGGCGAACATGCTCCCCAACACATACATCAGCAGCACAAACACCACCAAAAACACGGGTCCCACAATCCAGGGGCGCAAGTATGTGACATCCAGCCAGCGGCGATACGCCTCTTGCCCGCTTTCCGGCGGCGCTTCCCCCGGGCTGCGTTTCACCACGGTGGTGTAGACCGCAAGCGGAACGAACTGCCCGCTTTCGAGCTGCTTGTATTCGTGCCCTTCGGAAACGAACACCGTCGGATCGGCCGTGGGCTGGGCATCGGGAAGCTGGGTGCGTATGTCGGCCCAGTGGCCCACAATCAATTCGCGCGTGCCGTCCAGCACCGGCTCCAGAATGTAATAATCGACCGTCTTCACAATCCACAGCAAAATCACCAGCGTTAACAGCGGCGCCGCCACCACCCCCAGCCCGCGCAGCACCGCGGTGCGAAATGGCCTGACCCCGGACGAAAGCTGCGTCGATAGGCCCGATTTTTCTAGAGCCATGACCGTTGGGGGCGCTGGGAAAAAGGATCGTTCGGCGACTCCGCCGCGGCGGGGAAAATTCCCGTGGATTGGTAAACCGGGCGCGTGTAGCACCCTGGCGGCGGAGCAAATGCAGCGTCGAGTCTACGCGGTTTTGCTTCCCGTTGCCAGTTCGAGCGGCCCAGCCACCTTGATTGATCGGACGCCAGCCGATAGCTTGGTAGATTCACGTTTTCACGAGGAGATACTCGGCATGGTCCGCACCCGTCCCCGCACCAAACTCAAATTAATGCGTAAAGCCCGCCGCTGCCCCAAGTGCGGCGCGAAGCTCAATAATCAGCAAATCCGCTGCAAGCGCTGCGCCGCCGAAGCAAGCCTGATTGGCATTGCTCCGGGCACAAAAAAAGGGCGCTACGTCAAGCCGTATCGTCGCCGTCGCAAAAGACCGCTAGACGGCGGCTAAATCGAGCGCTTGTCAAGTTCACAAAGCCGGGCATGGTATGCCCGGTGCAGGGCATTTGTGCGGCGCTCCGTTCCGGCGATGCCATCGCCGGCTTTATGGATCGTGGCATTTACTTGTCCGAGGCGTCGTGAATGAGCTGGCCTTTGGTCGGCTCGCCGCGGTCCACCGCTTTGCCGCTGGCTACATAATGCTCAAATTGCAGCGGCAGGCCCTCCCCTTCGCCAAAATTGGGCTTCGTTTGCAAATGGATGTGCAGATGCGGCTCCGAGGTGTTGCCGCTATTGCCGCATAATCCGATGGCCTGCCCTTGCGTGACGTGGTCTCCCGGCTTCACCTTCAGGCTCCCCTTTTGCAAGTGGCACAAAAACAAATACTCGTCATTGCCCAAATCCAGCACGACGTGGTTGCCAGCCGCTTCGGCCGGATTCATCTTTCCCGGCTTGTTGTCGTCAATTCCATCGACAACCGCCGCCACTAAACCAGCCGCCGGTGCGATAATGGCCTGCCCGAAGCAATAGTAATCCTCGTTTTTGACTCCGATGCCCGAGTGCGTTTGGCCATTTTTCATCATCACGATGTCATCGGCAAAGCGCTGATCCGAGTAGGACGCATGATAATTATCTTTGACACTGCGGCCTCCCCAGAACACGGTCCAGGTTCCGGCAAATGGCAAGCGTGCGTCGGCCTTGGTTTTATAGTCCAAGAAATTTGATGGCGCTTCTCCGGTGGGTTGAATCAGGAAGCCGGCCAGTGTTCCGTCGGAGGTGACCGAAGCGCTGATCGAAAACATTTGCCCCTTGGTCGATTTCACCAACCGCGTGTAGTCGGCCCCCAATTTCTCATCGGCGGTGATGGCGCCATTGCCGACGCTGCCGGCGCGCATGGCATTCATGCTGGCGGCGTCCTTCATTAGTGCCCGTAGTTCCGGCGAAGCATGTTCCAGCAACAACTGCATGTTTCCCTTCAAGAACGCATCCACATAGCTGCGCGCAGTTTGTTCCGTCGACTTGTCTTCGGCAAACGCTGTGATGGCCATAACTGCGGGCAGTATCAGCACCAACCGATTTAGGCGTCTCATATTCTTCTCGCTGAGTGAGTTGGGGTGTGGTTGCTCAGAACGTGTTCATCAGGTGGGGCATGGCGTGCCAGGTGGTTGATTGTGGCCTCGCCCTCCCTTTTTCTCCACCATCGCCGGTTTTATGCATGTACCCAAGCGCTGCAATGGTTGTTTCACGCGCGGCGACGATCTTCAAAATTTCTTTCCAAAATTGGGCCACCCGTTTGTTATAGTGCGCTTTCATACCAACAGACTAGCCGTTTGAGCCACTCCGAGCCGGATTTTTCCAGCCTGCTATTGTGAGCCGAGCCGAGCTATCCGCAACTGATGTTGTGGGCCGAGCCGGGCTGTCCACAGCCCGGTGTTGTTCGAACGGCCGCACGCCACGCAGCACAAAATCACCAACAATGCACATGCCGGAACCAAAACGCCATCGAATTTGTCCACCGGCCCGACGATGCCGCTCGGGCATTGGCGCGGTGCGCGTGAATCTGCCGCTGAAGAAACTCACCTTTTCCGTCCGAAAAATAAAAACCTGGAACAAAATGGATAAAGCGACTGTCGGCAGCACACACTTTGAGAGCGTGCCAACTCAACGGTGTGACGGGCGGCGTGGCCTAATTTGCTCATCGCGAATCGACTGCCGCACCGGTATACTAATGAATGATCGGACGCATTTACACGCCGTAGCCGAGAATTTTTTTCATATGCTCGATACCAGTTCCAGCACTCCCGAATTGCTTGCTCCCGCCGGTGATTGGGAAGCGATGCGCGCTGCCGTGGCGAACGGAGCCAACGCGGTTTATTTCGGCCTTTCCAATTTCAATGCCCGGCATCGGGCGGCGAATTTCACGCTCGACGAACTGCCCGAGGTCATGGCGTATTTGCACGGGCATAATGTCCGCGGATACGTGGCTTTGAACACTTTGATTTTCTCCAGCGAATTGCCGGAGGCCGCTGGTTTCGTTGCCGCCATGGTGGCGGCCGGGGCCGACGCCGTCATTGTTCAAGATTTGGGGCTCGCGAATTTGATTCGCCACTTGGCGCCGGACCTGGCGGTTCACGGTTCTACCCAAATGACGTTGACCGAGGCACGCGGAATTGAGTTTGTCCGCCGCTTGGGAGTGCAACGGGTGATTGTGGCCCGGGAACTTTCCATCGACGACATTTCCCACATTGCCGCGAAAACCGCCATGCCGCTGGAGGTGTTTGTCCACGGCGCCCTGTGCGTGGCCTATAGCGGGCAATGCCTAACTAGCGAAGCCTTGGGAGGCCGCAGCGCGAACCGTGGGCAGTGTGCCCAGGCCTGCCGATTGCCGTACGAATTGTTTGTCGACGGCCAGCAGCGCGATACTGGCGACCGACAGTATTTGCTCAGCCCGCAAGATTTGGCGGCCCACGATTTAATTGAGCCGCTGGTGAAACTCGGCGTGTGCAGCTTCAAAATCGAAGGCCGCTTGAAAAGCGCCGAGTATGTAGCGATCACTTCGCAAACTTATCGCGCCGCCATCGATGCGGCCGCGGCGAATCTGCCGTTCGCCTTAGATCGCCAAAAGCAGCGCGATCTGCAACAAAGTTTTTCGCGCGGTTTCAGCCACGGTTTTCTTAGCGGCGTAAACCATCAAGTGTTGGTTCCCGGGCGATTTCCCAAAAGCCGCGGCGTGCGGCTGGGCACGGTGGTCGATAAAACGGCACGTGGCGTCATCGTGGAACTGGATTCCGCAGATTCGGAACATTTGCACCACATCGTTCAACCCGGCGACGGCATCGTGTTTGACGAAGGGCATCCCGAGCAAGACGAACAAGGTGGGCGCGTCATCGAAGCGCAAAAGCTTGCGCCCAACGCTTCGTGTAGCGGGGCTAATTGCAAAACGCGGGGTGGTGAACATTGCATCGAAATGGTTTTGCACCACGGCAGCGTGAATTTGGCCGCCATCGCCCTGGGCAGCCTGGTGTGGAAAACCGACGATCCGCAACTACGCCAGCGAATGGGGCAAACGTTTGCCCGCGACGTGGTGATTCACCGCGAGCCGTTGCAGTTCACGATTTCAGGCACTCTAGGCGCTTCTTTGAATTTGGAAGTGCGCGATTCCCGCGAAAACCTCGGCAGCGCAACGTGGCCCGGGCCTTTGCAGGCAGCGCGAAAGCATCCGGTGACTCCCGAACTGCTGCGCGAACAACTGGGCCGCTTGGGCGGCACGTCTTTTGAATTGGCCGACATGCAAAATGATTTGCCGCCGAATGTGATGGTGCCCAAAAGCGTACTGAACGATTTGCGCCGGCAGGCGGTTGCCTTGTTGCAACGAAATCGCGAAGCGAAGCGCAATCGCACGGTTTATCCGCAAGCCTTGGACGAATTGCGCCGCGACGTTCAGAACCATCGCTGCAAATTCCCTGCTGACCAGCCAGCGCTTAACGTGCTAGTCCGCAACATGGAGCAACTCGAAGCAGTTTTGGCCTGGCGGCCGGAAACTCCGCTCTTGCCTCCCGCGATGGTCTATGCCGATTTCGAAGATCTCCGCCGCTATCACGAAGCGGTGGCCAAAGCCCGTTCTGCCCGCATGCCAATTGGCTTGGCGTCGTTGCGGATCATCAAGCCGGGCGAAGAAGGCCTGCTCCGGATCATCGCCAAGGCCCAACCCGATGCGGTGTTGGTGCGGAACTTGGCGGCGTTGATGTTTTTCCGCGAAGAAGCGCCAGCTGCGGCCGAGCAGAAATTGATTGCATCTTTCCAACTCATTGGCGATTTTTCGCTCAACGTGGCCAACGAATTAACCGCCCATTTGCTGGCACAGGAAGGCCTCTCGCGGCTTGTGCCCAGTTACGATTTGAACTGGGAACAACTGGCCGCCATGCTGCGTCGAATGGATCCTGGGCTATTGGAAGTTGTCGTTCATCAGCACATGCCCATGTTTCACATGGAGCATTGCGTGTTCGCCGCGATGCTTTCGAATGGCAAAGATTCCCGTGATTGCGGCCGGCCGTGCGATCGCCATAAAGTAGAGCTGCGCGACCGCACTGGCGCTGCTTTCCCACTGCTGGCCGATACGGGCTGTCGCAACACGATTTTCAATTCCGTGGCACAATCGGGCGCGGAATATATTCCCAGCATGTTAGCCTTGGGCGTGCGGCATTTCCGCGTGGAATTGCTGCGCGAATCGGCTGTCCAAGTGGCGCCATTATTGGAACACTACGCCCGAGTAATCAACGGGCTGGAGCCACCGCGGCAAGCCTGGAGAAGCTTGCAAGTGTTGAATCAACTGGGTGTTACCCGCGGCACGTTGCAACTGGCGTAAACAAAAATTTGCATAATTAAAGCTCGATTTTGAACCGTGTGTCTGCTTCGCCTGTTTGAATTACAATGAAAGTATCGAGTGGAAACCGCTTCATGTTGCTGGTGCGTGATGTAACCGCCGTTTGCACGGAGGCTGGCCGTTGTTTTGGAGATTTCCGTGCAAAAGCTTGCTTCTGGGCGATGGGTCTGCCTATCGCCATTTGTGGTCCTCTCGATTGCCATGCTGGTAGCGACCGGTGTCGCCTCGCCGGTCGCTGCGCAATTCGATCAAACGCCTACCGCTAGCTCCGCGCAAGGCAGCAACGCACCGAAGACCGATCAATCCCAAACGACGAAAATTCAATTTGGCGTTCGAGTCAGGGCCGTGGGCGGAGCGTGCCGGGGAATGGTAGCGACCATTCCGGTGCCGCTCGATTGGCCCGAGCAAAAAGTATCGATCGACAGTGAAGATATTTCCAGCACTGTACACGAATTGAACTACCGCACTTTGCAAGGCGGTGCCAAGCAAATGATTGTTACCATTCCCATCTTAAACGCCGGCGAAGAGGCCCACGCGTTGGTGACGTTCGAGATCACGCGCTCCTCGGTTCTGCCGCCGGACGACCCTTCCATTTACAAGGAATGCCCCAAGGACAAGCTACCCAAAGACGTTCTGCAATTCTTGCAACCCAGTCCGTTTATCGAAAGCACGCATCCGAAAATTACCGCCCTAGCGAAAGAAACAACCGAAGGCAAAGCCGATTGGGAAAAAGTGGAAGCTCTATACGATGATACTCGCGAAAAAATCAAATACAAAAATGGCCCGCTTAAAGGGGCCCTCAAGGGCCTGCTCGACGGCACGGGGGATTGCGAAGAATTAACCTCGCTGTTTGTCGCGTTGTGCCGGGCCAGCAACATTCCGGCCCGTACCGTCTGGGTGCCGGGACACTGCTATCCGGAATTTTATTTGGTGGACGAGGCGGGCAAAGGATATTGGTTTCCCTGCCAGGCCGCGGGAGCCCGCGCTTTCGGAGGCATTCCGGAACATCGGGCAATTTTGCAAAAGGGAGATAATTTCCACGACCCCGACCGGCCCGACAAAAAGCTGCGTTACGTGAGCCAATTTCTCAAAGGCTCTTCGGTCACGCCACGCGCATCCGGCGGCGCCGCCGCGCCGGCAGGTCAGCCGCAAGTGCAATTTGTCGGCGGCGAATCAACTTAAGCAATGCAACGATGGCACACCGCCATCCTCACCCACAGAATTGCTAGCATCGAACGGTCCGCTATTGGCCCGACCGTCTCAATTTGCTAGAAATGCAAACCCTTTGCGGTTGAACGGGCTTGAGTGATAGCAATGGTCATGGGCCCTGTTCCGCGCGCGCACTTCGCGCACGAAGCGCGGAGTTCCAACCAACTTCCGCCGATTTACCCTGCCACGGATGGCTTTGGAATGAACAATTTTTACCGCACGCTGCGGTTGGTGTTCCGCTATAAGTGGACGCTGGCGGCCTCCACATTCACCGCCATTATGGTGGCGCTGTTGTGGGGCCTAAACATTTCCGGCGTTTTTCCGGTGTTGGCGGTCATCAGCAGCCACGAATCGCTGCAAGATTGGCTGCGCGACGACATCGCGCAAACACAGACCAAAATCGACGGTTTGACTGCAAAAACCGAGCAGCTCCAGACCGAGGTGAAAGAGAAACAAGCGGAACTCAAAGAAAAAAAAGACGCCCAGGCCTCGGCCGCCCCCGCCGATCAGCAGCCTTCCGCCGATCAAAACCATTTGCTTGTCGAGCTGCATCGCCTGCAATCGGAACTGACAACCGGCCGAAACGGCCTCAGGGCCGAGCAATCGCACCTGAAACACTGCCTGCTTTTCCAGCCCTACGTGGAGAAGTATTTGCCCGGCGATGCCTATCAAGCTTTGTTCGTCATCATGATGGTCATTTCGGCCGGCTACATTCTTAAAAACATTTTTCTCGTACTCGATTCGGTTCTGGTCGATCGGCTCTCGAACTTAGTTACGCTCGATTTGCGTAAAAAATTCTACCGCCGCACGTTGCGGATGGATTTAGGCAGCTTCAGCGATGCCCGGGTCAGCGAATTAATGACGCGCTTCACCAACGACATCGCCGCTGTCAATAGCGGTATTCAAACCGTCATCGGCAAGGCGGTGCGCGAGCCGTTAAAAATGCTGGCTTGCTTGATTTTCGCCGCCCTCATCTGCTGGCGGCTGCTGGTCATTTCGCTATTAATCGCTCCGCTGGCGGGCTACCTAATCCGCCGCCTGTCCAAAACTCTGAAGCGCGCCAACCGCAAAGCCTTGGAAGAAACTTCCACGCTGTACAACATTCTCAGCGAAACGTTTGGCGGCATTAAGGTGGTGAAAGCCTTCACCATGGAACGCCACGAACGTCTGCGGTTTCATCAAAACAGCAAAGCGTTTTACCGCAAGTCAATGAAAATTGCGTGGCTCGATGCGCTGATTCATCCCGTGACCGAACTGGCCGGCATCACGATGATTTGCCTTACCATTTTGGCGGGCACGTATCTTATCATTAAGAACGAAACTTACCTGTTGGGCATTAAAATTTGCGATCGGCCGCTGGAATTCACCGATTTAGCATTGTTTTACGCCATGTTGGCCGGTTCGATCGACCCAGCCCGACGGCTCTCCGACGTGTTCAACAGCATCCAACGGGCCTTTGCCGCCTCCGATCGCGTATATCAGCTGTTCGATCGTGAACCCAGCGTGTGCAATCCTGCCAAGCCGCGCACGCTGGCGCGCCATCATCGGCATATTGTTTTCGACGAGGTCTGCTTCAGTTACCTGGCCGATCAGCCGGTGCTCCGCAATCTTAGCCTGCGCATTCCTTACGGCGAAACGCTGGCGATTGTCGGCGCCAACGGTTCTGGAAAAACCACGTTGGCCAATTTAATTGCGCGATTTTATGACCCTAACAGCGGTTCGATCCACATTGACGATGTCGATTTGCGGGAAGTCCGCCTGCGCGATTTGCGCAGTCAAATTGGTTTGGTTACGCAAGAGCCGCTGCTATTTGACGATACGGTGTTCAATAACATTCGCTATGGCTCGCCGCTGGCGACCAAGCAACAGGTGATCGATGCGGCCCGTAAAGCTTATGCGCATCGGTTTATCGAAGAACTGCTGGAAAAGGGCTATGACACCAACGTAGGGCAATTGGGCGGCCGGCTATCCGGAGGGCAGCGGCAGCGCATTTCATTGGCGCGGGCCATCTTGCGCGATCCGCCAATCCTCATTCTCGACGAGGCGACTAGTCAAATCGATTTGGAAAGCGAGCAGTTAATTCACAAGGTGCTGGAGCAATTTGCGCGTGGCAGAACCTCCATCATCATTACGCACCGCTTGCAAACGCTCGACTTGGCCGACCGTGTGCTCGTGCTGGACAACGGTCGCGTGGCCGATTTAGGGACGCACGACGAGCTTGTCAGCCGCTGCGATCTTTACCGCCGGCTATATCAAATTCATCTTCGCGAATCGGCTTGAGTGTTCATGGCTGGTATCATAGTTTGAGAAGCACTTCGCTCAAGTGCCAATCGACATGAACCAATCTGCCACATTGCCGGCGTGCCGGCGCTGCCTTGTTGCGATGTTGCTCAAGCCTAGGTTCCCCTTGGCAGTGATCGCGGTGTCGATGGTCCTGGTATTGCCGGCCCTGCATGTCGGCTGGGCGCTGGACGATTATTACCAGCGATGGCTTTTGCTGGGTTCGCCAAAGTACCCTGAGTTTGGCCACCCACCGCTCGATATGTTCGATTTTTCCGATGGCAACCCACAGCGGGTAGAGCGCGGCAAAGAAATTGGATTTCTTCCCTGGTGGTCATCCCCCAATCTTCGAGCCGCGTTTTGGAAGCCCCTTACCGCATTTACGCACTTGGTCGATTACACGCTGTGGCCGAATTCGCCGTGGACCATGCATTTGCACAGCATCGTGTGGTTTTGCCTATTTTTGGGGAGTGTGGCGCTGCTTTATCGCCAAACTTTAGGTCGAACAATAGCCGCTGCATTGGCCACATTGCTGTTTACCATAGACGGAGCGCATGCCATTCCGGCTGCTTGGCTCGCCAACCGAAATGCAGTGCTGGCGGCGTTTTTTGGAGTGTTAACCGTTAGTACTCACCTGGGCTGGCGGCGCGATGGACGAAAGTGGTGCGCCGCCATGACCCCCATTTTGCTGGCCGCCAGTTTGCTCTCCGCCGAGGCCGGCCTGGGCACGTGTGCATACGTGTTTGCTTATGAAGTAACGCTCAGCCGAGATCGGTGGCGCCGCAAATTTGGCTGCTTACTGCCGTATGCAATGGTCGTCGTCGTTTGGCGCATTGCTTGGAGTTGGCAACACTACGGCGTGGTGGAAACAGGGCTATTTTATTTGGATCCGTTGACCGATCCGCTTGGTTTCATCGGCAGCGCTCTGATGCGCATTCCCATTTTACTGCTCGGGCAATGGGCGTTGCCGCCGGCCGAAATCAACTTGTTCCTTAGTTCACATGGCATTGCTGGTCTGGCTTTGGCTGGATTCGTCGTTCTATCGCTCTTGACGATGGCATTGCTTTCGTTGCTGCGGACCAGCGCTGTAGCACGATTTTGGGCGGTGGGGATGTTGTTGTCCACGCTGCCCATCGCCGCGGCGGTGCCCATGAACCGCCACTTGTTGTTGACTGGGATCGGGGCCATGGGATTGCTGGGACAATACTTGGCCGCTGCGATGCGGGCCCGGTTTTGGCATGTCACCCTCGCGAAAAAAATCTTTCACGCTGTGCTGATTAGTGTGATGTCGCTGATTCATTTGGTTCTGGCTCCGCTGGTATTGGTGGTCATGGCCGCCTTTCCTTTGGGTCCGCCACAATTCCTGGGCAACATGCACGTGATTCCAGGCGTCGAGGCGGATGAAGAAAATCGAAATTTGTTGATTGTCAATCATCCGCTGCCAATGCAAGTGCAGGATTTGCTCTCGCAGCGAATTGTCGATGGCGATCCACTGCCTCGCAGCACCGTCGTTTTGGCTCCTGCCAGCACACCCCTTAGTATTTCGCGGCCCGACGCCGACTCGCTCTTGGTGCATGCCGAAGAAGGATATTTTACGGATCCCTTGTCCCTGCTCGGTTCCAGCGTGGAGCACCCCCTGCCTCAAAGCAGCACGGTTGCTCTGCCGGCCGTGGACATTACGGTGCGGCAGGTTTCGGCCGACGGGCGGCCGGTCGATGTCTTGTACCGGTTTAAGGCGCCGCTGGAAGACCGATCGCTGCACTGGGTCTGCTGGCAAGCGGGCCGTTTTATCCCGTTTATACCGCCGAAGATCGGCGAAACCTGTCTCCTGCCGGCTGCCCGCCAAAAGCTACCCTAACGAGATCGGCCCTATCCCCTGTAACTTGACCGTAGCTCTGCCCGGCGGATAAATTTATTAGTAGCAGGGTTTGCTGCCGGGCGTGCGGAGGACGCTTGGAAAGACGCCTGCAATGGGATTTCTTTTGAATTGGGCCAGTGGCCAATGTCGCAACGTGCAAGCTGCGGCAGGCTAACGGGAAGGGATTTCGATGCCGCCTCTTCTGATCGATGTTCGCAGCGCTGAGGATACGCGCGATTGCATCCACCGCGCCGTGCAGGCGTTGGCCGAAGGAAAACTCGTGGCCTTTCCCACAGAAACCGTCTATGCTCTGGCCACCAGTGCCTTGAACGCCAGCGCTATCGCCAACATGCTAAAAACCAAGCGCCGCTCCCCCGGACAACCACCGCTAACCTTGGGCATTAAAAGCGCCGACGAGGCGCTCGATTATGTCCCTCAAATGACCCCCTTAGGCCAACGCTTGGCCCGCCGTTGTTGGCCGGGGCCGGTCACCATTGTTTGCGCCAACCATCATCCCGAAAGTTTGCTGAACCGATTGCCGGAGGAGGTTCGCAAAGCCGTCACTCCGACGGGAACCGTGGGATTGCGTGTGCCAGGGCATCCCATTTTGCTGGACGCCTTGAAGTTAATTGTCGGCCCCGTGGCGCTGACAAGCGCCAATCGCGCCGGGCAACCCGATCCACTGACTGCACAACAAGTGGTCGCTGGCCTGGGGGACGATGTGGCCCTTGTGCTCGACGATGGACGCACACGCTTCGGACAGTCGTCGTCCGTCATCAAAATTGGCGAGTGCGGTTTTGAAGTCATCCGCGGCGGAGTGGTTTCGGAACAAACGCTTTCGCGGTTGGCCTGTCTGAGCATTGTGTTTGTGTGCACTGGCAATACCTGTCGCAGCCCAATGGCCGAAGCGCTGTGCCGCAGTATGCTGGCCGCTCGGCTGCATTGTACGCCGGACGAATTGCAAGACCGCGGCGTAACGATTTCGTCGGCTGGCATTTCGGCCAGCATGGGCGGGCGGCCCAGCCCGGAAGCCGTGGCGGTTTTGTCCGAAATTGGCGTCGATTTGTCGCATCACGAAAGCCAGCCCTTGGCCGAGCAATTGGTGCGGCATGCCGATATTATTTGGACCATGACCCGGGCCCATCGGCAGGCCATTTTGTCGCAATGGCCCGCAGCCGGCGGCCGGGTGCATTTGCTCAGTATGGATGGGCAAGATATTCCCGATCCCATCGGCGGCCCCGAACAGCAATACCGGCGTAGTGCGGAACTAATTAAGGCCGAGCTGGAATCGCGGCTAAAAGATTTGGAGTTGTAAATGAAAATTGCCGTTGGCTGCGATCATCGCGGCTTCGAGGTCAAAACAAAACTGATCGAACTGGTGTCCAAACTCGGGCATGAAGTGACCGATGTCGGCGCATTCAACGCCGATAGCTGCGATTACCCTGATTTGGCCGCCGCCGTCGGCCGAAAAGTAAGCGCAGGCGAGGTGGACCGCGGCATTCTGCTGTGTGGCAGCGGCATCGGCATGTGCATTGCCGCCAACAAGATTCCGGGCGTGCGTGCAGCCCCCTGTTATGACGACCTGACGGCCGAAATGAGCCGCCGCCATAACGACCTGAACGTGCTGTGCCTCTCCGCCGACATGCTGGGGGAACGGCTCATCGATCGCTTGGTGGAGGTTTGGCTAAACACGCCGTTTGAGGGGGGGAGGCATAGCCGTCGGCTGGAAAAGATCGCCGCTTTAGAGCATGGCGATTGACTGGAGCTCTCCCCAGTGCCGCGATTTTCGGCAACACCTCTCAAAAAACCCATTCGGCCGCTGCCACGTTCTGGCCCCAAAAAGCCCAATCATTGCATGGCATTGCTTGCCAGGTCGGCTACCATCTGGTTATCTTGAAGCATTGATTGCCAGGTTCCGGGCTGGCGATCGCTTCCATCTTTTCTTCGAGGGCGCTTGTTATGAGTTCTGCTCCGCAACCGTCGGTTCCGCAATCGTCGTTTTCATTCGCCCGTGTCGTGACGCTGTTGGTGTTGGCCGTGGTGGTTATTGGCGTGGTGTATGTTGTGAAATCCAGAGAGTGGGAACAACCGTCGCGCCAGAAAGAATCGACCATGCTGGCGCAAATGGGCTTTGGCACCGCCACTCCCATGACGCTTGATCCGCAATATACCGATGCCGACGGCGACCTGGTGGCTGACCCGCCGAAAGATCCAGCGCAGCAAATCGATCCCGATAAAATTGTATTTTCATTCATTGGCTCGGATGCGGCGGATGAAGAGCGCGTCAACTGGAAGGAATTTGCTGATTTTCTCTCCAAGAAAATCGGCAAGCCGGTCGAAGTGGTCGCCTTTAAAAATCGCGAAGACGAAATGCAGGCCATGCGAGACGGAAAGCTCCAAGTGGCCGGCTTCAATACCGGCAACGTTCAATTGGCGGTAAACACTTGCGGCTTTGTGCCCGTTTGCGCACCAGGACGCGAAGATGGCAGCATTGTCAATTACACTTCGCAAATTATTGTACCCGCGGGAAGTTCGCTGCATTCCCTGCAAGACTTGAAAGGGCAAACAATTACGTTTACCGACCGCACCTCCAATGCCGGATATAAAGCGGCGCTCATCTTGTTGAAAGATCGCGACCTGCTGCCTCAGCGCGATTACAATTGCCGGTTTTCTATGTCTTATCAAAGATCGATCGATGGCGTCTCCGCTGGGCAGTACCAGGCGGCGGCGGTCGCTAGCGATATGTTGCAGCGGGCCGTGGCCGGCGGCGCGGCCGATCTTGCAAAATTGCAAGTCATCGACCAATCCAAGGGATTTCCGCCGGCGACGCTGGGATATGTGTATAACTTAAAGCCTGAACTGGCTGAAAAAATTCGCGCAGCCATGCTGGAGTTTTCTTGGTCCGGCACAGGTATCGAAAAACAATTCGCCGGAACTCTAGCCACCAAATTCGTGCCTGTTTCTTATAAGAACGATTTTGAATGGGCCCGGATTGTGGCGGACGCGGTCCGCGATCCGCCAGACGTCGCGATTGAAAAAAATACGGTTTCCCAATCGCCGTAGTTACTGCTGCCGCAAACGACCTACGCGGACTGAACGGCGAAAACGCTCCGGCCTGTTGCGCTGTTCGTTTATCTCCAGCGCGCCGCCAACTTCTCGACAATCAGCCGGCCGATGTTCAGCGAGGCGGTGGCCGCCGGCGATGGCGCATTGCATACATTCACCACGCGCTGGGTATCCAAAATTAAAAAATCGTCCAACATGGCGCCGTCGGGAGCCACCGCCTGGGCACGCACTCCGCTGGGCGCCGCCTCTAAATATTCCATTTGAATTGCCGGCACCAATCGCTGCAGCGCCCGCACAAACGCACGCTTGCTGAAGCTCCGCCACATCTCGCCCAAGCCGGTTCGCCAGTATTTCGCCGCCATTTTCAAAAACCCAGAATACGTGAGCGTTTCGGCCAAGTCGCGCAGCGAGATATCTCGTTTGCGGTAACCTTCTCGGGCAAAGGCCAACACGGCGTTCGGCCCACACTCTACGCCGCCCTGAATCATCCGCGTGAAATGCACTCCCAAAAACGGAAAATTTGGATCAGGCACCGGATAAATTAAATTGCGGCAAAGAAAGTGCGCTGCCGGCTTCAACTCAAAATATTCGCCCCGAAAGGGAATGATTTTTGGATCGACCTGTTGCCCGCTGAGTTTGGCCACACGGTCAGATTGCAATCCTGCGCACGTCACGACCCAGGCGGCTGGAAAATCACCGGCGGTGCTTTCCACAGTCACGCCGTCATGGGTGGTGTGCATGGCCTTCACCCGGGCACCGCACACAATTTGGCCACCCGCTTCGTGGATTCGCTCCGCCAACCGTTGACACACCGCCGAGTAATCCACAATGCCCGCTTCCGGCACGTGAATGGCTTTGATGCCGGCGGTATGCGGCTCCAATTCTGTCAATTGCGCGCGACCGATCATTTCGCACAGCACGCCGTTGGCTTGGCCGCGCTCAAAAATTCGATTGAGCGCCGGCAATTCACTCTCGTCGAGCGCCACAATCACCTTGCCGCAAATCTCAAAGGGGATTCCCTCCGCGGTGCAAAATTGCTCCATCGCGGCTTTGCCCGCGCGGCAATTAAGTGCCCGCAACGTGCCCGGCCGATAATAAATTCCCGAGTGCAGTACGCCCGAATTGTGTCCCGTTTGGTGCTGTGCCAATTCAAGCTCTTTCTCCAGCACCGTAACCCGGCGATTAGGAAATTCGCGGGTCAAATGATACGCCGTCGCCAACCCCACAATGCCGCCGCCCACAATCAGTACGTCGGAGGTCTGCATTGAATTCAAATTCGATGGAGAGGGGGACAGAGACGAAATTTGCAACTGGCCAAGGGCACTTTTCCGCTCCCCGCCAAAGGCCAAATTCACCTGTCAAAAAACGCCCGTTTCGACCACTTCTGCCTGCTACATTTGGGAGTTTAACGATTAAGCAAGCCCTACGGCTGCAGTCTCGCGGTCGTGCCGAATGTGCAAAGACGATATCAAATAAAAATTGTTGGATTCTCTTCCATTCTAGTTGCAGTATCGCAAAGCGTAATTAAATTCGAGATTTAGGGCCAGGGCACTGCCCCGCGCTGGATCTGGATACAAACGGTATTCCTAGCCTGCTCGGGAGTAGTTCCGAACACCTGTCCGGCTCGGGCCGCAGTTTGAAACTGAAAATGCCCGGCGGAAACCGCGTTCCGGGTTCGTGTTCCATCACCTTGTTGAAAGCACTTCGCCGTATGTCGTCGGTTCATCAGCCTAATTCGGATGAAGTGGACCATTTGTTGCGCAACGCTCAATTACGCGACGAGCTGGAGCCTTATCTCGACGAAGCGGTGCTGAGTTTAAACCAAGAGCAAGTTCCCACGCCGGTCGAAAACGAATTTCTGGCCTCAATGCTGGCTTGGGAAAAAGCGCCGATCCTCCCGATCTGTCAATGGTTCACTCCCGAGCTTGCTCCGCCGGCGCCCGATAAACTTGACGACGATCAATTGCACACGTCCCTGTACGAAGTCATCCACAAGTTGTTTGCCAAACGTGTCGTACTCGATTTCACCGATCATCTCACCGACCGCGAGCTGTATTGCCTCATTTGGCGAAACATCCTCCCGTCGCCCGAAAAGAAAATCGACAACTCCTCCACCTATCTTCACTGGGATTGTTCTGACGCCAGCGGCGATGCCCAACTATGGCTGCGCTACTACGCAACGCCTGAAGAGCGCGAGCAATGGGCCGAAGATTTCGGCAACGATTTGCCGCCGCACGAGGAGCCGCCTTATCGCCGCGATTTGCCGCGTGCGGCTTTCTAACGCGCTGGCCAGAATTTAAGTTTCTATGGGCTGCTGCGCAGCGCTCTTTCGGTCCGCGGCAATAAGCACAACAACCAGGCAACTCCTGCGGCGCCCGCAGCCGCTGCAATTCCAAACGCCCATTGCGGCCGCCCCTGGCGCAACAAAAAGCCCACGTACAAGCTGGAAACCATATCGCCGACTGCGTTGGCGCAAGCCAGAATGCCCAATCCCAGGCTGCGCATTTCGCGCGGCAGCAAATCGGCCACGACCGCCTTTTCCAACGTTTCCTCAACAGCGATGTATGTGCCGGAAAGGACGAAAACCAATGACAACCAGGCCATCGAGCCGTTTTCCATGGCCAACAGTGCATTCGTCGCCACGCCTAATGTGTAACCTCCAACCAGCAGCGGCAGTTTGGCCCGACGATCGCCCAAATGCCCGACCGGATAAGCGACCACGGCACTGACGGCATTGTGCATGGCATACAGCAACATCGGCAGCGCCGCGAAATGCAGGATCGTCGCGCCAGTTAAAGCGGCACTTGCTGTTGTTGTCGAGCCTCGCGCCGCGGCGCCAGTGTTCATTGCCATTGCCGCCAGCCACACTAGAAAGGTGCGCGAAAAATCGCCGATGCCAAACAACAGCACTCCCACTAGAATCAACAAATATAATCTTGGAAATTTTTGCCACTGAATTCTTTTGCTGTCGGCGATGTCCGCCTGCTCTGCCAATTTTTTTTCGGTCTGCGCGCTGGTTTCATCCCGCTCCTTGGCCACAAAATAAATCGATGCTGCCGCCAAAATGCCTGGCACCAGGCCCCATTTGATAATGATCGACGGATCAACGTGCCACCAAACCATGGCCGCGGCTAACAGCGGCCCCACCGTGGCGCCCAGCATGTCGCCGGCGCGCTCCAAACCATACGCTCGGCCATAATGCGTTTGTTCCACGGCATCCGCCAGCAAAAAATCTCGCAGCGGAGAGCGATAGCCACGGCCCGCCCAAGCCACCGTGCGCAGCGTAATCATGGCCGTGAGTGTTTTGGTAAATCCAATGGCGGTGGTGCACACCGTGGTAATTAGGTACCCCAACGCCGTCCATGGCTTCTTGTGGCGCACATAATGCCCCAGCAGGCCTCCGCCCAGCTTAGAAATGCTCACGAGAAAATCAGCCAGTCCCTCGATCAGTCCCAACGCCAGCGGACCGAGGCCCACCGATTTGATGAAGTCCGGCAGCACGGCGGTGGCCATTTCGTGGCTCACGTCGGAAAAAAACGTGGCCACGACAATGCCCCACACCGTGCGATTCAGCCACTGGCGGGTTGCAGGTTTTTGGAACATCGGCTATAGAGGTTGCTCCGTTTTGGCGTTGATTGTATCTTGAGGGAATCCCAGTGCCATCCATGAAAAAAAACGATATCCTGTGTACTTCCTGGTTCGATTATCCGCAGTGGTTTGAAATCGGCTTCGAGAATGAAACCAAAAAGGAAGCCGATTTTTTCGAGAAAGCCTTCGATCGCTGGTGCAAATTTCCAGTGCGAAAATTGCTGGAGCCGGCTTGCGGCAGCGGCCGAATTGTCGTCGAAATGGCCCGCCGTGGATACGACGTGACCGGGTTCGACTTAAGCCAACCCTCGCTGGATTTGCTGCGCCAAAAGCTGAAACGTCGCAAGCTCAAAGCCCACGTGCTCAAAGCCGACATGACGAATTTTCGCTTTCCCAAGCGATTCGATGCCGCCTGCTGCACGTTCAACAGCTTTCGGATTTTGACCACGGAAACCGCCGCGCGCAGCCATTTGCAAAGCGTGGGGGCAGCCCTGCGGCCGGGCGGATTGTTCTTTCTTGGCCTGCATTTGGCCCCGCCCGATGCCGAACCGCTGGGCATGGAACGCTGGGTCGGACAACGTGGACGCACACATGTCACCTCTACCCTGAGAGTCATTGCCTCGGACGAAAAGCGCCGGGTGGAGCGGCTACGCATTAACTTGCTGGTTCGCCAATATGGCCGCAACGGAAATGGCCAGGACCACCCGCACACCAACGGAAAATCAAACGGCGGGAAAAAGAATCGCACTATAAACGGCACGCCGGCCACCATAACACGGCTGCGCGATGAGTTCGATTACCGGTTATACACCGCCGCGCAAATTCGGCGGTTATTTAAGAGCGTGCGCCAGTTGGAACTGGTCGAAGTCTTCGACTTCTGGTACGACATGAGCGAACCGCAAAAGCTCGATAACGAGCTGTGCGACGCGCTGTTTGTCCTGCGGCGACGGTAGAAGCAGCACGGTCCAACAGCTTCACTCAAACCGCCTTAAGCATATTCACGCTTGTTCAGGCCAGGCATCGGCACCGGATATTTTCCATCTTTGTCGGCCACCAGAGGCGATGCGGAATCGAGCGTGAGCTTATCGACATTCGGCGCAAATTCATGATCGCAGTGCAGCATGTCGTCGTACGTAATCAACTTTCCGGTATGGCACGCCATCCGACCCATCGCGGTTACCAAGCTGGCTTCCACCCCGCGCTGCACTTCATTGTACGGATAATCGTGCCGAATGGCATCGATTAAATCTTGCCATTCCAGTTGGTACGGATTTTTTTCCGGTTGTGGGTACGCCCACACCAAGTCGTCCTTGGTGTTGATGTGCTGGCTTTTATAAAGCCGGCATTTGGCCGGCGTGTGGGCCGAAGTGGAAATCACTCCGCTCCCCTTCGTGCCATGAATATAGCTGGCAAATTCATCGTAGCAGCCAGCGATGTTGCGCCCTTCCAGCATGAACTTGGCTCCGTCGGGGAACGTGTATTCCACGGTGTAGCTGTCAAAATTCTGATCCACGTTATCGCCCCGGAAGTGCCGGCCACCGTAACCCTTGGCCTGCACTGGCCAGGCGTCTTTCATCCAGCAGCATTCATCGATGTTGTGAATTAAAAAATCGCTGAACGAACCTCCGCTGGCCCACAGGAAGCTGTGGAAGCGCTGGATCTGCCACATCAGCTCGCTTATTTTTTCCGGTTTGGGACCGGAAAAGCACGACCCTGTCGGCCCCGACATCCGATAGGCCCGCAACAACAGCAGATCGCCAATTTCGTCGTTGGCAATGCGATCGTACAGTTCGCGACGGGCCCGGCAGTGGCGACACATCAAGCCGACGGCCACTTTCAAACCCTTTTGCCGCGATTGTTCGCCCAGTGCAAACATTTTTCGCGCCGCCGGACCATCCACCGCCAACGGTTTTTCTTGAAACACGTTCAGGTTCTTCTCAATGGCGTAGGTAAAATGGACCCACCGAAATGCCGGCGGCGTGGCGAAAATGGCAATGTCGCCGGGCCGCAAGCAATCCATTGCCTTTTGATATGCATCGAAACCAATAAATTTGTGATCGTCCGGCACGTCGATTTGGTCGGTATGCTTTTCCTTCAGCGTTTTGTAACTTTCATTCAGCCGGTCATGAAACACGTCGGCCATGGCCACTAGCTTGATGGGCACGTGCCGCACGGAAAGTGCATCGCCCACGGCGCCGGTGCCGCGCCCGCCGCAACCCACCAGCGCCAAGCGAATGGTGTTATCCTCGCCGGCATGAACCTGTGGAACCGCCGCGGCGGTCAAGGCCGTGCCGGCGGCGAGCAAGCCAGTGCTTTTCAAAAACTCACGACGAGAGGTGGAGGCGGGACAAATTTGATCCATGACGTGTCTCGATGAAATAGTATGGCGACCAATCACGTTATTATGCGCTCATTCAATAACTGGTGCGATAGTTAACCTCCGGGGTGAGATACCGTTTTGTCGATTTGTCCGGGAAATTTTTTTCCCTGACAAAACCTGGCCATTATGCGTCCGCTTCGCGCCCTGGGGATCGAGAACTACCGGCGAGTCGGATCGCCACAGCAGACAAAAATCGGCACGTTTTGGTTGATCGGTGGGCATTGGTGGTGAGTAGTTTCGCGGTTGCGTGTTAAGGTTGGGTGTCAGTATGGCGGCCGAACGGTTGATTTCCACCCCGCGACCGTTGGGCTAACGGGCAAGCAATTTCCGGCCGGTCGCCAGCGGGATTAATTGATAGTGTACATAAGATCACTAACGTGCGACAAGCTTACCACAAACACTGGCCCAATTTCAAGAGTCGCGGTACTAATGCATCAAAATGGAGCTAGCCAGGGTGGTGTCTTACCAGCGGGGTGCTGAAACTCAATTGGATGTAGGAGCGTTTTGTTTGGCGATGGGTATGCGTCTAGGGAAAAGCAAAAGCACGACTGTCACCAGTGAAAAAACGAACGTGGCATCATCCGCCCACTTATCCGCCCGCATCCATCCCATCCATCCTGTCTGAAAAATGTCCCCAGGCGCACCGACTGCCAAAAAAATGGCGATCATGCCGATGGAAATGCGTGCCCACTTCGCACCTTGGAATAAAAAAATGCTCGCGACGACGCCAAATAGGCAAAGCAGACTGAGCCAAGCATGAATGCCGTCGTATGCCGGGGCGCATTTCTCCAGAAATTCCCAGAGCCAATAACACGGCAGGGCAATGAACACCGCGAGCCACAGTATGGCGAGTGTGCGTTGTATTTTCATAAACGTGAAGTCGCCTAATAGAATATTAAACAACGCACGCTCGCAGGCTAAACTGTGATCGTTTCATCCCCGCATTGTAGCGTATGGGCGTCGCCATCAGATCGAATTCAACGAACAGTTAAATGGCCCACACAAAAACAATGACACCGAGCGTCAATTGAATTTGCGTGCGGGTCGTGGCTTAATTTAGATCAGAGATAATGTAGTGACGGCTGTCCTCAGCCGTTTTCCTCGAATATAAAGCATGGTGGCTGAGGACAGCCACCGCTACATTTTTCAAATTAAGCCACGACCTGCGTATGGACGGCATTTGCCTTGTACCCTTTCAGTCGGTCAATTTGCTTATCGTTCATGGATTGGCTCACCCAGTGGGCCCGGGTTAGGAGACATACTAATCGCTGTGGCTAGCCACACACCACCACCTAGTTAATCACACACAACCAGCATAGCGGTGCTATGTGACTAGCGGGGTGTCGAAAGTGGATCAGCCGGACCAATTGGCACGGGAATTGAGCAATCGGCGACGGCAAAAAATCTGGCCAGAATTGGGCCAGTCGTTTGTTACAATGCTGGCCAACGGTAGGAAGACCCGCGCCCATGTTGGACGTAGGCAAACCGCCGCTGTCGCAGGCCGTTGCTTAATATCCGACTAGCTGAAAAAATCTCGGCACGTGTACGACACCTTAGTATGTAAGGAGTTACCCTAATTCGAGGATAAATTTCATGCGCGCTCTTATTGACATAGGTGAGCGCAACTGCCTAGTATGACGATACTTACAGAGTAACGTATTTTTGTTAGGCTGGGGGGTTATTGCCTCTGACTGAAAGTTTGACCACTAACGCTGCACGCGTGAACACCGGTCGGCAGGATGCTTCCGTGCGAGCGATTCACGGGGCTATTGTCGGCTGTGCTATTCGGTGACAGCCATAGCTTCGCGCAGGACTGAATGCAATTAGATTTCGCTATGTTGGCATTGAATGCCGATCATACGGCAAACGGCAAACTACACATATTTGGCGGTGGATTCGACATACTATCAGTTCCGGAAGTTCCCGCACAAGTTCCACCATTTAATTTGGTTGCCAGATTTATCTGCGAGCCAGATGAACTGAAGGCCGAACATCGATTGAATTTAGCTATTACAAAACCCGACGGCGTTAGAACGTCAATCACCACAGATCAGCTATTGCAGTTTTCCGAAAATAAACTTGATGTCACACAGCCGACTACAGGCATGGCAATCCTTACATTGGTTGTTCAATTTAAGTCATTCGGAAAATATGCCTTTGACATTGGGGTTGATAACCAGATTCTCAAAACTATACCGCTTAATGTCACACAATTAGTACAAAATTAACACATGCCAGTTACGACCACAATTATGGCGAATGTTTTACTAATCACTGTGCCGCTTACCCCAGGTGCCGCTGATAGATTAGCGAAACCCGTGTGGAATACTCCGACGAAGGATATCGTTTGGTGCGACCCCGATATTGAGGTTCAGGAATGGGCGCGATTAGAGAGAGAAGCCTTCTCAGTTGAAGAACTACAGGAAATCGCGGCATATCTTCTATCGTCTGGTCAAGCCTCAGCATGACATACTGTGAGCGCACCTTCCAATCTGCGCACGGGCTGTATTATCCGAGCTGATGTTAATGATCCGCAGGGAAGGCCAGCAGGTCCTCACTTCTGCGTCATACTGAATAAACAAGCTCAGATTGACGCCGGTGTCGATCTAATGGTTGCTGTTTGTACTACTACATTTCATATCCCACTCGACTCTGGGTGGTTTGATATGCCAAGTAAACCTGGAGCGCCGGGTGGACATGAAGTAACTGGATTCACTGAAGCGACAGTCGTTAAAGCAACTTGGATTCAGCAAGTTCCCCAGAGTCGCGATATTCTCACAGACCGGCGATCACCGCGACAGCAATTCAATCAGGTCAATAATTGGCTTGCAGATAAGCAGCGAGTCATGCGAACCATTCCGGCCTCTCCGTAGTCATGTACTTTCCGACCTCCCACCCTCTCCGCTTTAGCCTCTTTTGCGAGCGGATTTTAACAGTACGTCCCTTGCCCAATTGCGGGCGTTAGACGCTTCCAATAGGCGTTTTTCGTCCAGGGTCAGCTTTACTGAGAATACCTGGTTCCGCCGCTCTGCGAGGGGTTTTGGGGGCCGTCCTGCGCCATCCCGCCGGCCACCGTGTTGTGGTTGTTTTTCCATGCCCAGATTATTTGATAAAAGTTTCCAAAAATCAAGCCCGATCTATTCCATAATCTCTTGATTATGGAATACTTAAATCAAGTGAGAAACAAAAACCCCTGCAATTGCTGAAACAACGATAGGGGCAAGACAATCCAGAACCCCGGCGGTGGCATCGGGCGTCGCGACGCATAAGTGGACAGTTCGGGAACTGTTAGAAAAAGTAGCACCCCAATAATCACACACAACCAGCATAGCGCTGCTAACAATTCTCTAACAATCGGCAGGTACATTGACGGTGCGACCAATCGCGTTTTGGCCGCATCGAAACCATCTTATTTCGAGCCTGCTGATGAAATTCCGCTTCTGGCTGGCGATCATTCTATCGATCTGCGCAGCGATTTGGTCGAGAAGCGCGGGCTGTGCAGAAGAAAACTCGATGCTGGTTTCCGCAGGCGTCACGCAAGCCGCTCAGGCAAACGAAACAGCTCAGCCAAGCGAAACAACTTCCACCGGGCAAGTCGGAAAAACAACGAACACCGTGTCAGCCGAAACGCCAACGGGCGCGGCGCAAGTCAGAAAAACAACGGACGCGGTGCAAATTGATCCGCGCCTGCCCGTTTACCAGCAGCAATCGACTGAAGTTTCCGGCTACATTAAAGCCATTGGCTCTGACTCGATGATCAACCTCATGTTGCTGTGGTCGGACGGCTTCAGGAACTTTTATCCCGACGTGAAAGCGGAGATCGAAGGCAAAGGCTCGTCTACTGCCCCGCCAGCGTTGATTAATGGCATGGCCAACTTCGGACCCATGAGTCGAGATTGGAAAGCTTCGGAGATCGATGATTTCGAAAATAAATTTGGCTACAAGCCAACGACGCTGGTTACCAGCATCGACATGTTGGCCGTGTATGTGAACAAAGATTGTCCCCTGGAAAGTTTATCGCTGGAGCAACTGGACGCCATTTTTTCGTCGACCCGCAAAGGAGGCTACGAAAAAGAGATATTGCGTTGGGGCGATTTGGGATTGAAAGGCGATTGGACTGGAAAACCCATCAGCCTGTATGGCCGCAACTCCGCCAGCGGCACCTACCAGTACTTTAAGGATCACGCTCTATTCGGCGGCGATTTCAAACCCAGTGTGGCGGAGCAGCCTGGCAGTTCCGCGGTAGTCAATAGCATTTCCAACGATCGTTATGGCATCGGCTACAGCGGGATTGGTTACAAAACGCCGAATGTGAAAGCGCTCGCGCTGGACAGTGGCAACGGTTTAGTGCCTGCCCTGCCGGAAAACGCATACAACGGCAAGTATCCCATGACGCGTCCTTTGTGGCTGAGTATCAACTACAATTCAGCCAACGCGCTGGATCCACTGCGGCATGAATTCATTCTGTATTTATTTAGCCGCCAAGGGCAGCGCGATGTGATTAAAGATGGCAACCTGCCGATTACTGCTGCAATGGCCAAGAAGCAGTTGGCGAAAGTCGGCTTGGAATGAAACCGTGCCGCAGGCAGCGAATCAAAAATGACAAGCAGCAAGTATGCCAAATAAGCCTGCATTCACCGGCCGCCGACGCAAACGAACCACTCACTGGAACGTGAGGCTGAGTAATTCGTTGGCCCACGTGGTGATTGCCGTCGGCGGCATCGGAACGATTGTGGCGGTTTCGCTGGTGTGCCTGTTTTTGGTGTGGGTGGTGGTCCCGCTGTTTTTGCCTGTTCAGGTTGGTCCAGAGAAAGCAGTGAGCCCGGGAATGAAATCCGGGGCACATGAAACAGGAATTGAGAATCAGGAAAATGGTGAGAAAAAAATCGTGGCGCTGGGGATCGACGATTACCGCTTGACGGCATGGGAAATTGCTCAGAATGGCGCCATTTGCGTGTTTCGGATCGACAATGGCCAAATCCTCCAACAGCTTACGGCCGAGCAAACTTCTTTGACAGGCATTTCTGCGGTGTCGGTGGCCATCGACGGCCAATCGGCCGCGTTCGGTTTTGCCGACGGACATGTGCAGCTGAGCGATATCCGATTTAATTACCAAATGGTCCCATCGGATCAACTTCCCCCTGCGGCACAAAAATTATTGCCAGGCGAAGTTGTGAAGTTGGACGACGGATCACTGGTTGCTCGAACTGAACAAGGCGACTTTCGAAGGCAGAAATTTGAACTGAAGCTGCAGCCGCCGCTGGCGGCTGCAAATGCTGCAATCTCGCGGCTGGACTATGTAACCGTCGGCTCAGATACACACATCTGTACGCTCTCGGCGGATGGCAAATTGCGGACGAATTTGCTGGCTGTGACCCACAGCGATATTACTGATAAAGATCAAAGCGAGTTCATTGGTGCGGATTTACCGCTGCCCAAAACTGTGTCTACTCCGCCCGATTACGTACTCGTTTCCGATCGTGGCGAGGGTGTATTTATCGCCTGGAACAGTGGTCGGCTATTACGGTTTTCGACTCGCAATCCACGCGCGCCGCGATTAGAAGAAGAAGTGCATTTGGTGTCGGAGTCGGGGCACTCACTAACCGCGTTGTCGTGGCTCTTGGGCCGAAGCTCTCTGGTGGCCGGAGATACCTTGGGCCGCATCCGGGTATGGTTTACGAAGGAAATTGGCGAAGCTGATCGGCTTTCAGATGACGTAATCCCGCCAGATCATCGTGTGCTTGTTGCAGCCCATGAGTTTGCTGCCGAAGGGCACGCGGTCACATCGATTGCGGCCTCGCCACGCTCACGGCTAATAGCAGCCGGATTTGCTGACGGCCAGGTGAAGCTGCTGTATACGGCTGCCGAGCGTACATTAGCGGAACTGAAATGCCCTCATGTGGGGCCCGTTAAATCGTTGGCCATTTCCCCCAAGGGAAATTGCCTACTGGCGTGTACTGCCGCGGGTATCACCCGGTGGAATTTTGACGCCCAGCATCCGGAAGCGACTTTGGGAATGTTGTTTTTACCAGTATGGTACGAAGGCCACCCACAACCAGAACTCGCCTGGGAAAGTACAGGAAGCGATGCTTCGGAAGCTAAATTCGGCTTAATGCCGTTGGTATTCGGCACGCTTAAAGCCACGGTTTATACCATGCTGTTCGGCGCGCCGCTGGCATTATTGGCGGCCATTTATTCCAGTGAGTTTTTACAACCGAGGATGAAATCTCGGATTAAGCCGACCATCGAAATGATGGCTAGCTTGCCAAGTGTGGTGCTTGGCTTTCTGGCCGGTCTAGTCGTGGCGCCATTTATCGAATCAGTCGTTTCGCAAGCCCTGACATGTGTTTTCACGGTTCCCCTGTCTTTTTTGTTAGGCGCATACGTTTGGCAACTGCTTCCGAGCGATGTGGTCGTGCGATT
Source organism: Pirellulales bacterium (assembly GCA_035656635.1). NCBI lineage: Bacteria > Pseudomonadati > Planctomycetota > Planctomycetia > Pirellulales > Pirellulales bacterium. The sequence goes on along the minus strand of DASRSD010000077.1, from coordinate 4,216 downwards.
ATCGCGATTCCGTTTGCTTTTTATCTTTCTAATGATGCCCCTGGGCATTTTTGCAGGCATTCGGTTAGGACCGCTTGTGGAACAATGGTTGTTTGCGGGGGACATTAAAGAATGGCTGGATGGCCAGCGCGGCAGTGGAGCTGGCGGTTGGGTATTGCTTTTGCTGCCACTGACCGCGCTGTTTACCGCGGTACTGATAGCGCAAAAAATAAACCCCTGGCTCCGCCGTCGGGCGGCCCATTGGTCGCGAATCCAGGCGGGTTTTGCCGAACTGCTAAAGTTCATTGCCAGTGTGCTGTTCGCAATTACGCTTTCGTTCCTAGTTGCCTGGGCACTTGATGCGCTAAAACTCGATCCGCGCGGCACATTTGTCGGCACGTATGTGCAGCGGAACGCGCTGGTGGTTGGTTTTGCAATGGGTTTCGCTATCATCCCCTTGATTTACACAATCGCCGATGACGCGTTGTCGAGCGTGCCTGAACATTTGCGCTCGGCCTCTTTAGGCGCGGGAGCAACTCCATGGCAAACCGCCTTGCGAATCGTCATTCCGACGGCAGCCAGTGGATTGTTTTCGGCGTTAATGATTGGACTAGGCCGAGCGGTGGGGGAAACAATGATCGTGCTCATGGCCGCTGGTAATACCCCGCTGATGGATCTCAATATTTTCCAGGGCTTTGAAACTCTTTCGATGGCGCTGGCCACCGAGCTTCCCGAAGCAGCTAAAAATAGCACGCATTATCGAGTGTTGTTTTTGGCAGCGCTGACATTGTTTGCGGTGACATTTGTCGTGAATACGGTAGCTGAAATAGTTCGACAACGTTTCCGTCGGAGGGCATATGAGCTTTAAAGCCATTACCCTTCAACCGGCCGCCCACAACTTAACCAGTCAAATGAGCGACAAGGTTCAAGAAAACGCAATTCCCACGCACGTTGCTGGCAAGATACAGCGCGTCGCTGTGACGGGCTCAACTCCGACGGCTGGATTGAATGAAACCATGGCGGGTGGGCGACAGCAGCAAGCACGCACTTCCAAGCATCGCGTGTGGTCGGCCCACACAACGCTTTTAGCTCATGGGGCACCCTTTGTCTGGCTAACCGGCGGAGCATTGGCGACCGCTTTAGCAATGATCATTGGACTCTTGGTTCTTATCGCATATCAAGGCTTGCAAACATTCTGGCCGCTGCCATTGGTGCAATTTGAAGTCAGCGACAATATCAGCTTGGGCTCCGACATTTTATTAGGCGAAATCAGTCGCTGCGAGAGCTTCAAACCCGAACCGTCATTTCTCGATGATCTTCAGCAGCGCGCTCCTGTACTGTTCGCCAGAGCTCAGGCCGAGATGAATGCACATTCCGGCTTGCTCCGCCGACAATTGATTTGGACAGGACGCACCAGCGCTGTTGATTTCGCTGGCAGCCGTGCCGTGTGGGTGAACGAATTCTCCATTCAATCGAAATCGTACCCCGAGCAGGCCACCGTGGTGGAACGTTTTGACGGCGGCCGCAGCTACGGTACACTAACCGATTTGTTGGTCGACGGTAAATCCATCGCCAGCGGTGCTGATGAGGTGTGGCGCAAATATAATGCACTTCACGGCGATGTGGTCGGCCGCGGGCGGCAGATTACCGCGCTGGATCGATACGACCGAGGCGCTATTGACCGTCTGGAGCGAGCCACACGATTGGCATTGATCGGCGCACAACTAAATTTACAGGACCAGCGACGAGACCATCCAAATGATAGTGCTGCCATCGAGCATTCCTCGGCATCGGTTGCAGCCAAGCAAGCAGCCTATGACAATGTCGAAAGTCAAGCTGCATCTGACAAAGCCATAATCGCCCAAAAAATTAAAGTATTACAAGCCGAAAATAACCGCTATGTGATTCGGATTGTCACCGCAGACGACCAGGCTCTGGAACTGCCACTAGCTGCTATTGTGCGCGCTTACCCTGCCAACCGGCTATCGCTTTTCGGAAAATTGGGGATTTATGCCTCGCGCTGGTGGGAGTTTTTGAGTGCGGACCCGCGCGAGTCAAATACGGAAGGCGGTGTTTTTCCAGCGATCTGGGGTACTGTGGCCATGACGCTCATCATGTCGATGTTAGTGGTACCTTTCGGGGTGCTTGCGGCGTTATACCTTCGCGAGTATGCAAAGGCCGGCGCGATTGTGAACGCCATCCGAATATCGATTAATAACCTAGCAGGTGTGCCCAGCATCGTATTTGGCGTGTTCGGCCTAGGTTTGTTTTGCTATGTAATTGGTGCAACAATCGATCAAGTGTTCTTTCGGGCCGCTTTGTCCGAAGGCACACCGACTTATGGGACGGGCGGAATTATGTGGGCGTCACTGACGCTGGCTCTCCTCACATTACCCGTCGTAATTGTCGCAACCGAAGAAGCATTATCGGCAGTACCCAATTCAATGCGAGAAGGCTCCTACGCTTGCGGAGCCAGCAAGTGGCAAACCATCCGCCGCATTGTGCTTCCCCGTGCAATGCCTGGCATATTGACTGGTATGATTTTGGCGATGGCCCGTGGCGCCGGCGAAGTCGCTCCGCTGCTTCTTGTTGGCGTGAAGGATTTGTCGGCTTCGTTGCCCGTCGACGGCGTGTTTCCATTTGTGCATCCTGAGCGAAGCTTTATGCATTTGGCTTATCAAATCTACATCGTCGGCTTCAAAAGCCCCAACTCCGAACTCGCTAAACCAATGGTTTTTACAACTACTTTATTGTTGATTGGGATGGTCGCATTGCTTAGCATCAGTGCGGTATACTTACGTTCTAAGTTGCGAAAACGGTTTATGCTTACGCAATTTTGAGGCCATGCTATCCGCTTACAAGCGTCGTTCGAGGTTGCCATGTCGGCATTAAGTTCAAGTGCAGCATTGTCCGGTCCGAATCCGCTGGCAGGCAGGGAATCGGCGCATGAGCCGCCTACGATTGCGGAGGAATCGACGTTTCCACATCTACCGCGGTCGATTCCTTCATCATTAGCGGCAGGGCGGTTAGCAGCCATCGCGCAGGGCGCAACGGTTCCCACCGAAACACACCCAGCAGTGGCCAACGAAGAGCCCGTATTGGAAGTCAATGGCTTCAACCTATGGTACGGAGACAAGCACGCCTTGCACGGCATCAATATGGCCATCCCTCGCAATAAAGTAACGGCGCTGGTAGGGCCATCGGGCTGTGGCAAATCGACATTGTTGCGAAGTGTAAATCGGTTGAACGACTTACTTACACACGTTCGCATTGAAGGCGACATGCTGCTTAACGGCGATTCTATTTATCATACTGCAGTCGATGTGATCGAGCTTCGCAAACGGATGGGAATGGTTTTCCAAAAACCGAATCCGTTCCCAATGAGCATTTACGAGAACGTGGTGTATTCACTTCGGATTGATGGCGAGCGCGATCGTGGTCTGTTGGACGAAGTGTGCGAGCGCAGCCTGCGTGGCGCTGCGCTCTGGGACGAAGTACACAAAGATCTGCACGAAAGCGCACTAAAGCTCTCCGGCGGACAACAGCAACGTCTTTGCATCGCCAGGGCCATCGCCGCCGAGCCTGAAGTGCTATTGCTCGATGAACCATGCTCTGCTTTGGATCCTATCGCCACTGGAAAAATTGAAGACCTGATTCAAGAATTACGCGGTTCCTATTCCGTGTTAATCGTAACACACAACATGCAACAGGCATCACGTACTAGCGACTTCACCGCCTTCATGTATCTTGGGCGTCTATTGGAATACGGCCCAACACGAGATATTTTCACAAAACCCATTCTAAAAGAAACCGAAGATTATGTGACTGGAAGATTCGGATAAAACAGTCATAAAATGGCAGTATGACGAAGCATATTCAGCGACAAACCGAAGTACTCAAGCAAAAAATCCTCTATGTCGGCACATTGGTGGAGGAGGCAATTGCCAAGGCGATTGCCGCGCTGATCAATCGTGATGCCGTCTTGGCTAAAAAAGTAATCGATGCGGACAACGATATAGACCGCATGGAAGTAGACGTAGAAGAAGAGTGCCTTAAGATCCTGGCGTTGTATCAGCCAGTTGCTACGGACTTAAGATTTGTTGTGGCAGTGCTAAAGATTAATAACGACCTAGAACGCATGGGTGACTTGGCACAGAACATAGCCAAGCGGGTCGTGTACCTTTCGAAGGCGGATCCCATGGATTTGCCCATCGATTTCCGCAGCATGGCAGCCAAA
>DASRSD010000076.1 GCA_035656635.1 Pirellulales bacterium | reverse complement strand
GTTCATTCCCGATTATGTGATCTAAGCAATGTGTTTTCCGAAACCTGCACAAAAACCATGGGTACCAGAACGTGCGTAAAGGATTACCCGTTATGTCGAATCCAACCTCGCCGCAGGGCGAATTAAATCCCGCGCCCGCCACGAATCATGCCAGTGCCATGGAATTGGCGATGGAGCAAATTCGAGATGCCCTGCGCGGATTGCGGTTCGGCGTGGTTTCCATCGTGGTGCAAGACGGCGTGGTGGTGCAGATTGAACGAACTGAAAAACGGAGACTGCGTTGAATCAGCGGCATTGGCATAGAGTTTGCATTTAAACGTGGCCGCCACAAAACCAGAATATTTCACGGACTCAGTTCCGCGAACCAAATTAAAACTATCGGCTCTTAGGGAAGGCCCACTCACACGTATGAGAGGCTTGGAAAACATCTTGATCGGCGTCGCTCACTGGCCAGCCAGAGGCGCGTTTCAAAAGGCACAGGGAAACGTGCGGCTAGCCATGAATCTTACCTGTTGTTGACGCCCATTCTGTTGTAACCACCGGTGCTGGCAGGCAGGAAATTATCGCTAGCACTCGCGGTTGGTTCTGAACAACCGTTCGTGCGGCTGCTACTGCGGACGTGTTCGATTCGCAATTCGCCACAGGAAATTTTCGACGTATTTCAAAGATCACTAACTTGATAAGGGAGCTTCAAAATGTTTCGCGTGTTCAAGGGGCAGAGGAATCGATTACCCGCTGATTGGAAGTGGAATGCCGCCGTGGGACTGTTCGCGGCAGCGCTGTCTTTGGCCGCGGCAGGTTGCGGCTCCAGCAAACCGGAGGGCTTGCTGACAGTGTATCCCGCTGAGGGCAAAGTCAGCTTCAAAGGGGCGGTGCCGCAAGGCGCTTATGTGGCGCTGCATCCCAAAACGAATTTCAAAGCCCCCAACGGCCAGGCGGTAGTGCCCACCGCGCAGGTGCAGCCCGATGGAACCTTTGCACTCAGCAGCTATGGCGCCGACGACGGCGCGCCGGAAGGTGAATATGTGCTGACCGCCGAGTGGCACAAAACGGTGAAGGGCGCAGGTGGCGATCCCGTGCTCGGCCCAAATTTGCTCCCGCCGCAGTACAGCAAGCCGGCCACTTCGCCACTGAAAGTTACCATCGTGGCGGGCAAAAACGAACTGCCGCCGATTGTTTTGAAGTGAGTTCATTCATTCCCGGAAACATTCCCGTTCGACAAAAACTTTTTGCCTTGGAGACCCAATCGTGAACACCATTCATCCCTCTCGAAACCGCGTCGGTTTTACACTCGTCGAATTATTGGTGGTGATTGCCATCATTGGCATTTTGATTGCCTTATTGCTCCCCGCGGTTCAGGCCGCGCGCGAAGCGGCCCGGCGCACGCAGTGCTCCAATGTGTTCAAGCAACTGGGGCTGGCCGTGTTGAATTACGAAAGCGCTAAAAAGCAATTGCCCGACAGCACACGTCCCGGCGGCTCGACCACAGCGCCGCGTATTTCCGGCTTCACGTTAATTTTGCCGTTCCTGGAAGAAGCCCAGCTGTACCAGCAGTACGATTTCACCATTAACTGGGATGCCATCAACGGCGCCGGTGGAGCGAATTTGTCGATCACCAAAACGGTATTGCCGGCCTTGCTGTGCCCCTCTGATCCACTGGATGCGAACCGGCTCGACGGCGATCCGCAAGTTCCCGATGCCTCCGGCCACGCGGTGTGGACCCCGGAAGTAGCCGTAACCGATTACGCTCCGGTGATTGGCGTGCATCCGGATTTGGGCGATGGCACCACAGTGGCTTCGCCTTCGGGCCGACCGGCCAAAAATCTTGTCGACCAGGCGACCATCAGTTGGGATTCGGTGAATAAAAGCGCCAACAGCGGTTTGATGCGCAAAAACGCCACCTGCAAATTGAAAGACGCGCTCGATGGCTTGTCGCATACCATCATGTATGCGGAGTCTGCCGGCCGACCCAACATTTTTCGTAACGGCGTGCAAGCTCCAGGCGATGTGCTGGCGGTGCATCAAAACGGCGGCGGCTGGTCACGCGCTGCTACCGACATCACGTTGCATGGCTCGTTGTACGATGGCTCGCAATTGAATGGTCCTTGCTCGTTGAATTGCACCAACGGTGAGAATTATCCCACCTACAACGTCGCCCCGTACTTCTCGGAAGGAACGTCGGAAATTTATTCGTTTCATCCCAGCGGCGCTCACTTTTTATTGGGTGACGGCTCCGTGCACTTTCTGAGCGACAAAATCAACATCCGCCAGTTGGCGCGGTTGATTGCCCGGGCCGACGGCTTGGAAATTTCGGGTGTTGATTTTTAGAACCACGCGCGATCAGAACCAAATGATTGCACGTTCCAGCCGGCGTCTGTGGACGATCCGCCTTGCCACAGACGCCGGCCTTGTCAGAGATTGATTTATGAGACGTTTGACAGGAAATCATCGTATGTCTCACTTTTCTAAAGCTCAACATTGGGATGTTCCGGCGGCGTTTGCTTGGGACGAAGCGCTGGATCACATGGAACTGCGCTTTACCTTGCATAACGATCCCGCCTTGATTCGCTCGCTGGTGATTTATTTGCAGGAGCGCGCGGCCGCCTTCAATTTGTGCGAAGGCACGCTGGAAAAGCACGTGGGCATTGCGCTGGAAGAGGCGCTACTCAACGCTTTTTATTACGGCTGCTTGGAGTTAACTTCCGAGCAAGTACGGCAAGCCAAAGCCGAAATTCGTCGGTGTGGTTCTGCCTTCTCGATCTCACAGCGACAAAAAACGACGCCCTATTGCCAGCGTTGCATTCACGTGCGGGCTACGCTTAGCACGGCCCAGGCGGAATTTGTAATTCGCGACGAAGGCCCCGGCTTCGATTACTCGGTTTGCACGCCGCTGGTGATCGACGATGGAGAACTATCTCGTCCAACCGGCCGTGGTTTGCTGCTGATGTATTCGTTCATGGACGAAGTGCGCTTCAACGTAGCGGGCAATGAAGTGAGCATGGTGCTGCACGCCGGTCATGGTCGAGGTGATACACAGCTCGACGCCGATTGAACGACGAAGGCGTCGGCAAACCGCGCCGCATCATTTCCAGCTACAGTTCTTCTCGGACAAAAAAAGCCCAGGGGCCGTAACCCCTGGGCTGTGACATGCGCGGTGGAAATTTGCATCCAAATTTCCGATGGCTTGTCTGGCTTAGCAAGTGCCGCAGCAAACCGGCGTGCCGTTAAAGCACACGTAGCAGCAGCAGCCGCTGTCGCAGCATTTGGAGCAGCATTCGCAGCAAGCTTGCAGCGTATTGCAGCATTGCTTGTCGCCGCTGATGCAGCTAATGCAGCAACCATCGGCGGTGTACTCGCACTTGCAATGGCAATTGGCAAACGTGCATTGGCAGCACTGAATGCCGTTTTGCGTGCAGCAGCAACTGCAGCAGCCGTCGCACAGCATGCGACACAGGTTTTGCAGCGTGGCGCTGGAAAGCTCATCTTCGCAGCGGCAATGGATTTTGAAGCCGCCTGTGCATTTTTCAAATTCGACCTTGCACCGCGGCACCACGCACCAATTGCCGGCTGATGGTCCGGCGGCCGGGAAACCCGTAGGTTGCCACGACTGAGCCGGACCGGAAGCGGTCGGCGCACCAGCGGAAAATCGTTCCATCAAGACTGCACTGGACATGAAAAACTCCTTTCTGCAGGCCAGGCGTCACGCTTGGGCAACGTGCCGCAAACGCCGCGAACCACAAACTGTTCGCATTCGTGCCTGGCCCTACCAAGGGCGCGCTTCTGGCGGGTCCAGTGAGCCGCGCCCGAAAATTCGTAAAACCCTCCCGGTCCACGGGTCAGCGATACGCCCAACAATATAGAACGCCGGCGAAAAATTCGACAAGACAAGTTTTTCGGTTTGGGCAAATCTTGTCGAGTCGGCAAACGCTACCAATCGACCGTTTTACTCGGCGCGACCCAACCCTTTTCGCCGCCGCATTGAAAAAACTCGATAATCACTAAGACGGTCAAGTTGATAATGCTTGCAAGCTGATTACGCTAGCAGATGTGGGAATCATTTCATTTGACAGGGAAATGGCAGCATGAAAATGACCAAACATATGCGACGTTTTTCGATGCCGCCGCCAGGATTTACGGTGGCCAATCATGGAGGTTTGGCGGCTGCCAAGAAGTCATCGCCCCCAGTGCAAACTGCCCCCCTCGCCACGCTCGCGCAAATTTATGCTAGCGCGCGCGAGCAAGCCTTGGCTACCGTGCAACGTCGTCAATGGGATGCGTTGTGCGATCGGTTGTTTAATTCGTAAGACGTTCGATTCGCGCAAAAAATAAAAGCCCATGGATTGCGGTCCCTGGGCTTTGTCGTTGAGGTAGCTGTGGGTAGCGATGTGCTGCTGGGCAGCTTGCTCAGATGGCTGCGGCCGCAGTTTCTCCGGTGCGAATCCGCACGACTTCGTCCAGCGAGCTGACGAAAATTTTTCCGTCGCCCACCTGGCCCGTCCGGGCGGCTGCCACAATGGTGTCGACCACGCCTTGCGCATCTTTGTCGTCGACCACAACTTCCAGCTTCACCTTGGGCAGAAAATCGACCGCGTACTCCGCGCCACGGTAAGTTTCGGTGTGTCCTTTCTGACGACCGAAGCCGCGCACCTCGGTAACGGTCATTCCCTGCACGCCTTTGCCGTGAAGCGCGTCTTTGACTTCTTCCAATTTGAAATGGCGAATTACTGCCTCAATTTTTTTCACGGCCGCAGTTCCTTAGAGAATTTTTGGAGGATGGTTTGCAAACGTGCCAGACAGCTTCCGTCGTTGATGTTCGTGGGTCGATTGGTCGTGAAGTTCCCAAACCGTCGCAAGTCTGATTTACAACCCGCGCAACTTAAGAAACTTTAACGCAATTGAACGTTGTCCAACAGGGGCATTGCCGCAAGTCGCTGTGATGTCGCGGTTTGGAACAGTCGTCCGTCCACGGATTCGGCTGTCTGTAGAGCTAGAGCAACTATTTCAATTCGTTGATGAACCGTAAAAAGTGGGCATCCAACAGCGCGAAGTTCTCCCCGAAGATATCGGTGAAATCTTTCAGCCGCTGGGCGCCGGTATATTGCGTAAATGCCGGACGGGAGGCCGTCTTTTGCAAATATCGGGCATATTCGCGCGGCATTTCTTCCACCAGGAAAAACGTAAAAGCCCAGGCTTGAGCGTACGCGCGAATGGTGTCGGATTCGAACTCGCGATCGGAGTTAATCATTTCGGTTAGCGAATCGGGCTTACGCTTGCCCAACAGCGCCTTGAAATCGTGCAAACGGCCGCGGTTGATCCGATCAGCCTGATTCGGATAGGTGCGGGAATCGGCCACGCCCCGCGCTTCAAACATCGTGCCCAAGCCCTCGGCCACCCACCGCGGCGGCGGCGACCAGCGGCTGTGAATGCCGGTGTTGAAGGCAGTTTGGTGCGACGCCTCGTGCACTGCCGTGGCGTAATTTTCCTGCCACTGCGCATTGCTAGCGCGGCCATTGCCAATGTCGAACAGGGCCACACGGTTGGTATAGGGGGAATAATAACCGAGCAAGCCGGCGCCGGCCGGCACGGTGTCTTTGGCCGCGTAATGACGAAAATCGTCCTGCGTGGGAAACACAATCGCCACCAGCGGAAATTGCGGCGTGCTAAGCGTGAATCCGCGAACCGTAAAATACATCACGCACGAGCGGTACAGCTCTTCAAAGCGATCGGCCCATTGGGTTTGCCCTTTCGGATGCACTACCAGAAAGTGAGCTGTGCTGCTGACTTCGAATTGCGGAAATTCGCGCTCCAACATTCCCCGCAGCAAATTTTGCGTATACGGCAAAAAGCTATCGCTCGTTTTGTGGAAGTTTTGAGCATCGCCCGGGGCGAATTCGGCCAGCGCCCCGTCACGCTCCAGCAGAAACACTTTCGCTGGCGACCAAGCCAGCGGCATGCCTTCCACCGGTTCCCCGTGCACAAGGGCGTCCATGGTTATGGGCGTGGGATTGGAGGCGGCCAGTGCCGGGCGATTGGCTCCCAGCGCAAAACCGGCTCCAACCAGGACGAAACGAATTATTTTTCGATAAATCATGGAATCATCGCCATTTCAAATGGAAAAGCGGCACCATAAAAGTTTAGGGCGCAATCACACGGTCGGTTGACCGTTGCCGCTAAGTACTTCCGGCCGCTAGAACCGCCCTCGACCACGGTCTAAAATGAAATAGTCTGCGGTGCGAAACGTTCTTCTGGGTTGGGTTATCGCTGCACGAAGGGGTGGCTGTGATCGCTTTATTTCTGGCACTGATTGCAGCGGCTACGGAAACCGCTGCTCCCGCGAGTGATGCCGCGGCCGGGCGCCAAGCGGCGGCGGAAAATGTCGCCGCCACGGTGTCGCTTTCCGGCCTGCTGACCCTGGACGACGTGTGCGCAGAAATCGAACGGCAAACCGGCAACAAAATTACCGACTACCGCGGCCACGTCAGCCAAAACATCACCAACCCGCAGTTCAAGTTGGAAATTAAAAACGCTCCGTTTTGGCAGGCGGTCGATGCGCTGTTGGATTCCACGAAGATGACCGTCTATCACTACTCGGGCAAGGACGGCTTGGCGATTGTCAATCGGGCCGGCGACGAATTGCCGCGCAGCGGTCGCGCCACTTATGTGGGGCCGTTGCGGTTGGAAGTCACGCGGATTATTGCCCAGCGACAGCCCGCCTTGAAAACATCCGGTTTGTTGCAATTGAATTTGGCCATTGCCTGGGAGCCGCGGCTGGAGCCGCTGATGATTGTGCAGCCGCTGACGCAAATTCAGGCGATCGACGATCAAGGCCACGCGCTGAAATTTGACCGCGAAGAAGCCACCTTGGAAGCGCCCATCGAAGGGGGCGGCACCGGCGTGGGACTCGTGTTTTCATTTGTCCCTCCGCCGCGCAGCGTGAATGCCATCGCTTCGCTAAAAGGCACGTTAAACGTATCGCTGCCGGGAAAAGTGGAAGCGTTTGAATTCGACAAGCTGGTCGATGCCGCCGGGCCGCGCGTCAAGCCGGTGGAGCAAAAAAAAGGCGCGACCGCTGTATCGCTCGATCAAGTGCGCAAAAACAATGAAATTTGGGAAGTGCTCACGCGAATTCGCTTTGACGAAGCTTCTTCCCCTTCCGACGCACAACACAATTGGATTTTTCAAAACGAAGTGTACCTGTTGGGGCCCGATCACAATCGGATCGATCATGCCGGCTTTCACACGACGGAAAGAACTGGCAACGAAATCGGCGTAATTTATCAATTCGAGTTGCCCGGCGGCATGGAAGGCTGCACATTTGTGTATAGAAGCCCAACTTCCCTGCATTTGCTGCCCGTGGAATACGAGCTCAAGAATTTGCAATTACCATAAAGCTAGGAATCGCCAGACTCAAAGCAAACGAATTAGGTCCATAAATATGAACCGTACGGCTTTCATTCTCACAGTGATTTTTCTCACCGCCGCCCGCGGACTGGGCCAAGGGCTGCCAGGCCCGCCGCCTCCTGATTTGCCGTCGAACGAAGCGAAACCGCAGGCGCAAATTTCGGCCGAAGATGCAGCGAAGGGAATTGTGGCGCGTGTGAACGGCACGCCAATTTATCAAGGCGAAATCCAACGCGCGGCAACCGAATTGTCGCGCAACCAGAAAATTGGAGCCGCCGCGCTGCCGACGGTGGAGGCGACCATTTTACGGACGCTCATCGAGCGCGTGCTTGTCCAGCAATTTCTTAAAACGCAAAAAATATCCAGCACGGAGGCGGAGATCAATTCCTACCTCGATCGGTTTCAGGCTCAACTGAAGCAACAAAACCTCACCCTGGACGATTTTTTGGCGCGCACTAACCAAACCGACGCTACTTTGCGCGCCGGCTTGGTTTATGAATTGGGCTGGAAGAAGTTCGTGGAGAAAAACGCAACCGACGAAAACTTGCAAGAAATGTTCAAAAGATACCACGAGCAATTCGACGGCACCCAGCGCCGGGTCAGCCACATTCTGCTGCGGCCCGATGGCGTGCCCAACGAAGCGGTTCTTAAAGCCTTGGTGGAGCAGGCCAATCAATTGCGCGACGACATCACGTCCGACAAAATTACATTTGAAGCCGCCGCCGAAAAATACTCGGCCGGTCCCAGCCGTAGCCACAGCGGTGATTTGGGCTTCATTCCCGTGAAAGGCGTCATGGCGGAGCCTTTCTCGCAGGCCGCCTTCACTTTGAAGCCCGGCGACATCAGCCAGCCCGTCGTCACCATTTTCGGCGTGCATTTAATCAAGGTGACCGACATCAAGCCCGGAAAAAAAACCTGGCAGGATGTGCGTGATCAACTGCAGCCCGCTTTTGCCGAGTACCTGCACGCCAAAATTGTGAAAGACGGGTTCGATAATGCGGTCATCGAATATGCCGCGGGCGTGCCGCACTTCAAAAAGAACTCGAACGAATTGGAAGTCAGCGAAAGCGCACCCAATTTGCCGTGAGGAAGCACCGCTCATGGGTCGCGGCAGGGGCCCGCAACATTCAGCCCGGCGCGCAATTGCAAAGGATCGCTGGAGTCCAATTGCAACAACCGATCGATCACTTCCCGAGCCATGCGCCGCTGTCCCATTTTCATCAGGCACAGGGCCGCTCCCCGGCCGGCTTCAAAAAATGCCTGATTGGCCGCATGCCGAAACGGCAAACTCGGGGTTTGGCCGGCGCCCGGCAACGCCGCCAAGCAAAGTTGATATGCATAACCGTAATGCCCGCGCGCCAAGCGCACGTCGTTTGCCGCCAGAGCCAAATCACCTAAGAGCTTATGCGCGTCGACAAAATCGTGGCAGTCCGACAACAGCCAGCGCAGTTCGTCTTGGGCGATTTCATTTTCACCGGCCGCCAGCATTTGCTGTACTTCGTCCAAGTCGTCGCGCCGGGCAAGGGCACATCGCGGATGCACCAGTTCCCAAGTGCCGTCGGCGGTTTTCGCAACTTTCAACGACGAGACACGCGGCGGCTTGCTGCGGGGTTCGTTTTTACGTGCAGAAGCATTGCCCGGCAGATTGCCGTTGCCGCTTGTCTTGCGAGATGATTTTCGCCGAGCCACATTAGTCCTGGAATGCGGTGTTGCATGCGGTACAATTCGATCTTTGCAGCGTAAACTACTTTAGGCGGTTCGTCCACCGAGAGCATGCCGTTGCCCCTCGATTCGTTTAATTCATGCCCTTTAGCGCACAAAAAACAACAACGGATTGTGCATCATCGCCCACTTGGCGGCAAAATGCGCGTCGCCGCTTGTTGCAGTGGTATCGGCAAAATGCGCGTGATTTGCCCTGGCGGCGGACGGTCGATCCGTACGCCATTTGGGTCAGCGAAATCATGCTGCAACAAACTCAGGTGGCCACGGTCGAGGGCTACTTCTCTCGATTTTTGACTTCCTTTCCCAGCGTGGCAGCCTTGGCCGCGGCCGAGGAAACCACGGTGTTGCGGTTGTGGGAAGGGCTGGGCTACTACCGTCGTGCGCGGCAAATGCACGCCGCAGCAAAAATTGTGGTTGCACAGCACAGCGGGAAATTTCCCAGCAATATGCACGCACTATGGCAACTTCCTGGCATTGGCCGCTACACGGCGGGGGCGATTTTATCGATTGCCTTCGATCAGTCCGCGCCTATTTTGGAAGCCAACACCGTTCGCTTGTTGTGCCGGCTACTGGCCTTTCGCGGTGATCCTCACAGCACAATCGGACAACAGCTACTGTGGCAAGCGGCGGAAAATTTTTTGACAAAGCGCGGCAGCGGTGAATTGAATCAAGCGCTGATGGAATTGGGCAGCCTGATTTGCACGCCGCGGGAACCAAAGTGCGATGAATGCCCTTTACGCGCGCTGTGCCCCACTTGGCACGGCCGCTGGCAGGCGGAAATTCCCGCTCCGCGCCGTCAGCCCGTGGTGGAAAATGTGCAAGAAGCCGCCGTCGTCATCGTTCGCCGCGGCAAAATTTTATTGCGCAAGTGCGGTTCCGCCGAACGCTGGGCCGGCCTGTGGGATTTCCCGCGGTTCCTGCTTCCGCGGCCAGCAAACCGCCAAAAAACTATAAAACCGAGACTGCCCGTCGCGCCGCACCGGAGGGCAGAAATTATCGACCACGTGTGGCAAATGACGAACGTGAAAATCACTCAGCCCAAATATATTGTCACGCTGCGGCATAGCGTCACACGGTTTCGCATCACACTAGAATGCTTTATTGCCCAGTGTGATCGAGCCGGCAAGTTGCGATCTTCACGCAAATCGACCGCTGGGCAAGGTGAACTGCAGTGGATTGAACCGGCGGCATTGAACGACTACCCGCTGAGTGTCACCGGCCGCAAACTCGCGCGGCTGATCCAAGAACATGGCATTGGCAAGAACCGCCGCACGAAACGGGTTGTCGCCTGCGATTAGCGCCCCAGCAGCGCGTCCACTGCGGTGCCAATGTTGGAATTGGCCATCAGCGTTTCGCCTACCAGAATGGCGTTCACGCCCGCTGCTTCCAACTGCTGCACGTCGGCCCGAGTGCGAATTCCGCTTTCGGCCACCAGCAGGCATTCCTCGGGCACTTGCTCGCGGAGCCGCAAGGTATGCTGCAAATCGACTTTGAAGGTGTTCAAATCGCGATTGTTGATGCCGATTAACGTCGCCCCGGCCTCCAGCACGCGCGGCAAATTCGCCGGCTCGTACAACTCCACCAGCGGCGTCAGGCCCAACGCAATCGCTTCATTGTGCAAAGCGCGCAAATTACAATCGTCCAAACATTCGGCAATCAGTAGTACGGCATCGGCTCCGGCGGCCCGGGCTTCGTACAGTTGATATTTATCCAGAATAAAATCTTTTCGCAACAGCGGCAACTTCACTGTCGCGCGAATGTCGCGCAGATATTCCAGTCGGCCTTGAAAAAACGGCTCGTCGGTCAGCACGCTCAAACAGGCTGCACCATGTTGCTCGTAAATCTGAGCGATCTTCACCGGATCAAAATCGGCTCGAATGATTCCGGCGCTGGGGCTGGCTTTTTTCACTTCGGCAATCAGTTTGATCGGCCCGGGGGCGGCCAGCGCGGCGAAAAAATCTTTCGGCGGCGGCGCCTTTTCCGCGGCAGCCCGAACTTCCGCTTCGGGCTGGTCCGCTTTGGCCGCTTCTATTTCGCGCCGCTTGCTGGCAATAATTTTGTCGAGGATGGACATCAATCAAATTGACCACAGAGACACGGAGGCACAGAGAAGCAATGTACAAAGTTAGGAATAGAATTTATGAATTCAGCGAGGGGATACACGTCATGTCAAATCCTACATTCTACTTTCAACATCCTAAATCGATTTCCTGCTCCGTGTCTCCGTGGTGAAAACCGGCTAGTGCTTGAAATGTCTGCGGCCGGTGAAAATCATCGGAATCGTCGCCGAGTCGCACGCGGAAATCGATTCCTCATCTCGCTTGCTCCCTCCAGGCTGAATTACCGCTCGCACTCCCGCGGCGGTTGCTAGTTCAATTCCATCCGCAAAAGGAAAAAAGGCGTCGGAGGCCAGCACTGCGCCATTGGCTCGGTTCCCCGCCTTACGAACGGCAATTTCCACAGCATCGACGCGGCTCATTTGTCCGGCCCCAACTCCTACGATCATTTCATCGCTGACCAGCACGATCGCATTGGATTTGACATGCCGCACCAGTGCCCAGGCGAACCTCATATCAACAACTTGGTCGGCCGTCGGATGGCGCTTGGTGACAATCTTCCATTCCGACTCCGGATCGGCCCCCATGTCTGCGTCATGCACTAAAAATCCTCCATCGATCGCCCGAAACTGTCGCCGATCGACCGGCGCGTCCAGCGAACCCACTTGCAGTAGCCGCACGTTGGCCTTCCACTTGGGCTTGGTGGTGAGAATTTCCAATCCGGCCGGCTCAAATTCCGGCGCCACAATTGCTTCGATAAATCGATCCGGAGCAGCCAACACTTCCGCCGTGGCGGTATCCAGCGGCCGGTTCAATCCCACCACGCCGCCAAACGCGCTTACCGGATCGCCGTCGAGAGCCTGTTTCATGGCCGTGGCAAGCGTGCCGGCCGTGGCTGCTCCGCAGGGATTATTATGTTTGATGACGACCGCCGCCGGTTCGGCCAACGAACGGACAATGGCCAGCGCCGAATCCAAATCGAGCAAATTGTTGTACGATAGTTCTTTTCCGTTTAACTGCCGCGCCGAAACCAAATTCGCTCCGGCCGCACGGCCTTCCGTCCCAGATTTTAGTGCGTACAGTGCCCCTTGCTGGTGCGGATTTTCGCCGTAACGCAGCACTTCGCGCCGCTGCAGGTTGAGATGGATGGTCGGCGGGAATGTTTCAGCACCCTCACCCCGGCCCTCTCCCAGAGGGAGAGGGGCACTATTGGTCGCACGACCAAAATGATTACCCGAAAAGTAATCGGCAATTGCCCGATCGTATCGGGCAACCATTTCAAACGCCTCGGCCGCCAATTTGCGCCGCAGCTCCAGCGAAGTGCCCCCTTGTTGGGAAATTTGATCGAGAATTGTCGCGTATTGTTCGGTCGAAGTGGCGACGGCGGTAAAGGCATGGTTTTTCGCAGCGCCGCGAATGAGTGTTGGCCCGCCAATGTCGATATTCTCAATCGCTTCGTCATCGGTCACGTCCGCTTTGGCGATGGTGGCTTCAAACGGATACAAATTCACGACGACCAGCTCAAACGGCACAATGCCGTGCTGCTGCATTGCGGCGCGATCGTCCTCCCGATTGTGCCGGCACAAAATGCCGCCGTGGACTTTGGGATGCAACGTTTTAATGCGGCCATCCATCATTTCGGGAAAGCCCGTGTAGGCCGAAATTTCGCGCACCTCCAAGCCCGCCTGTTCCAGATGTTTTCGAGAGCCGCCGGACGCGAACAATTCCACGCCATGGGCGGCCAGTCCGCGGGCAAATTCGGCCAGCCCGAGCTTATCGCTCACACTAATCAGAGCGTGCGTAATTGGAATGATGTTCATAAGCTGTTGGTGTCTTGTGTCTGGGAGTGTGGTATTTGGTCGATTGTCAACGCACCGCATAACAAAATCACTAGACGACCAGGCCCCAGGCGACCAAATTCTAGTTATAGATTCTCATCGCTCGGCGTGATAGGTTGTAGATCTACAAGCCGCGTGAGGGCCGCGTTCTAAACCCACCAAATTTCCGCCTCGGAGGAGTCCCGCCATGAAAATTTCGACAGTTCTTATGATTGCAATGTTCACGATGTCCGGCATGATTGGTTCGCTCACCGCCGCCGAATTGAAAGTGGGCGACCCCGCGCCCGATTTTGAATTGAAGGGCTCCGACGGCCAGTTGCACCACCTGGGCGATTACAAAGGCAAGCAGGCGGTGGTGTTGGCCTGGTTTCCCGCGGCGTTCACGTCCGGCTGCACCATCGAGTGCAAATCGATGAAGGAAGATGGAGAAGCGATTCGCAAATTTGACGCGGTTTATTTCACGGCCAGCGTCGATCCTTATGAAGGCGACAAGGGAAACAAAGCTTTTGCCGAATCGCTGGGCGCCGACTATCCGATTCTGAGCGATCCGGAAGGGAAAGTTGCCAACGACTACGGCGTGCTCAAAGGCAATCGGGCCCAGCGCTGGACGTTTTATATTGGCAAGGACGGAAAGATTCTGGCGATCGATAAAGACGTGAACTCGAAGCTCCGTGGCGGCCACTACGGCAACAACGTAGCCGACAAGCTCAAAGACCTGGGCGTGCCGGAGAAAAGGTAGGCTGCCGGTGGAACTGCCTCTGCATTGATTACTGTGGACGTTAATCGAGCCTGTATTACCGCCGCCCAAGAAGCGGCGGCGGCGTTTTCCGGGCCGCAAGCCGGTGGAAAACCGGGCGGCGTTGTCAGCCATCCTGTTCATTCTCAGGACGGGTATTCCATGGGAATTGTTGCCGCAAGAATTAGGCTGGGGCAGCGGCATGACCGCTTGGCGGCGATTGGCGGCTTGGCAACGGCGGGGTGTGTGGCGGAAAATCCACGAGCTCTTGCTGGCGCATTTGC
>DASRSD010000075.1 GCA_035656635.1 Pirellulales bacterium | reverse complement strand
GAACAGGTTGTAATCGAGGTTTTCGCCAGCGGTTCCCGACGGCGGAATCGTCGGATCGGAAACCACCACGTCGGTAATCTGCGGCCCCTGGATGTCGATTTCGATCGTGATGGTCTGACCCGGCATAAAGCCAGGTTGGTTCGGTCCGGGCGCGACATTGCCGGCCAAATCTTCCGCCGTGACCACCAGGGAGATGGGGCCGCCCGTGGGCAGGAAAAACGGATTGTTGCTAGCGTCCACCGCGCTAATCAGGTTCACCGCCGAGGTCAGCGTCCATTGGCCATTGGGGAAGGCGTTGGTGCCGTCCACAGGAATGGCGACCGTCTCGCCCAGGAGCACATAACCTTGCGGGAACGGCAATCCGAAATTCGGATTGGCCGGATTCGTGATTTGGGCATACACCCGGACGACGGAATTCGCCTCGGCCAAACCATCGAACGTGGGCGTGGTGCTGGACGTGACTAGGTCGATCAACGTCGGCGGCTCCGTCAGCACCCCCGTGTCCGTGACCAATCCCATAAAGCCCGGCCCACCAAACTGCACCGGCGGCGCCACCGTGTCCACCGTGATTTGCAACGAGGTGCTGCGGGGACCAAAGCCGCTCTTGGTCGTGGAGATAGCTCCTGGAGTGGAGGGATCGATCATTTGCACTTCGGCGGTGATGTTGTGCAATCCGTCGGCCAAGATGGCGCCAGGTGCAAGCGTGAGAGCGTAAAGGTGCGGAACACCCGGCACGGGCTGCGCAAAGCCTAGGAATGTTGGATCGTTGGGATCGACCGTATGCCCCACGCCTGCTGGTGGTCCACCGTTGCCGCCATCGAACAAAGCCACACGGAAGCCGCCGGTCAATCCAGCCACGGAAACGTTGAGCGACGGATTAAACGGAATTGCAACCGCTCCAACACCAGTGATACCGCCGGGGGTTTGATTGCCTGGCACGTCAAATAGCAAGTTCGAATCATCCACGCGCACGTAAATGGTCGGATTATTTACCTTCGTGACGTTGTCGAATTGCGAACGGCCTGTATCATTCGGCGCCGCGTTCGCGGGCAAATCGCCGGTATCGGGCGTGCCGGCTGGCGCACCAGGCTCGCCATTGGGCACGCTGCGCGACAGCTCGATTTCGGAAGGCACCGGAGCAGGTGTGTTCACGACCGTAATATCGTAACCGTTGACCACTTGACCGGCCGTGGCCAAGTTCGCGATTGCCGTTCCGGTTGGGTCGTAACCCACGACGCGGAAGTAATACGATTGACCGGCTACGACGGGAACGCGGACATCAGCATTACCCAGCGGGCCGACCAACCCAAATACGGGACTCGTGGGGCCGACGGTGTTGCCGCTGGAATCGATGCCGGTTGTCACGGTGCCGTCGGCAATCTTGTTGCCGTTAGCATCATACGCTTGGACATCCAACGTACCGCCGGCTGGGAATAGCGCGGCGCTGAACAAGCGGAAGTAAACTTGGAAATCCAATGTGCCGCTGCTTTGGGCCACGACACGGTAATAATCTTGATCTGCCGGCGCAAAACGGTGTTCCAAAACATTGGGGAAAATCGCTTCGTGCGGGGCGTTGATGGTGGCGCCTGAGCCAAGGAAGGCGGCGGTTTGCAGCGTGTCGTCTTGCTCGTATTGATCGGGGCCCAAAATCAATAAATTCGTGCCCACAATCAGCGGTGCAATGTTGCCGACGTTGTGATACGTGATATCGGGCAGCGCTTGCAGCACGGTATCTACGGGGCGGTAGATGCGCACGACGCCGGCATTCGGGTCGAGCGAATGGTTCACCACCACAAAGTTTGCGGCTGGCCCGGTTGATGCCAGAGGAGTCGACGTTCCCGTAAACACCGGATTGGCTCCGGCGCCCAAGGCAAAATTCCCCACGACCAATTCGTCAACATTGGGGGCCGCGCCCCCTTCAATATCAATCAGCAAATTGATTGGCACGCTGACCGGCGTGCCAGCAACGGTGGTCGTCGCTCCGCCGCCGGTCCCCTTCGCTGCGGCCGGCGCTGGCACCACATAGAACGTGTCGGTGCCCAGCTTGCCGTTGACTTGCAGTTGTTCGATCGTGGTGGCAAGATGAACCGGCTGCAGATCGGTCCCTGCGGCGTTTTCGACCCATACGTTTCTGTTGGGCGAGTCGACCAGAATGAAATCGCTATTGTTCGTGCCGTTGACAATCACCTGGTCGCCATCGCCATTGGTGGCGTTGCCCACCAGCGTGAAGCCGCCGGCCTGCGGTGTGCCCGTAAAGTTAAACGTGGTGTTTACGCCCGCATCGGTAAACGTACCGGCGGCGGCGCCTGTCGGCGTGTAAGTGAACAGGTTTGGGCTGGAGTAGCCATTCGCCGTCAGTGCGTTGCCGTTGGTGCTGAGATTAGCCACTTCGACACCGATGAGCGTAACAGTGCTGCCATAGCCGGTAATCGTGGTATTGGTTGGCGGACTTGCAGCGCTGTCGGCGATGTTTACCCCTACCGCGCCGGTAGCGCCGGACAAATTCACAATATCGCTGGCCGAAGGATCACCGCCATCAACTGTGACCGGGAACGGCGGCGCGCCGTTGAGAGCGAAGGTATCGTCGCCAGCCAGCCCTTCGAGTATCAGATTGCTAATCCCACCTGTGTTCACCGGGATTTGCAAGTTGAGGGTAACCACGCCCGTATTACTCACGTTGAAATGATCGCTGGTCGCCGTGCCGTTGTAAATGAGCGTATCGGCCCTACTGCCATTATCGTCAGCAAATGCAATGGAACCCCCCGCGGCGCCCAACTGCACGAAAGTCAAAGGTGGCTCGCTAAATGGTTCCTGGAAATTGGTCGTGGTGACGATGGTGCCAGAGTCGACGGCGGACCCCGGCGTTAGCGTGTCTTGGTCGAAACCCGCGAAGGTCGTCACGGTCAAATGATCGTTCAACTGCTGACCATTGATGGTTACGTTTTCGATCGTCCTGTCAAAAATTACAGGAACCGTTTGTGCACCTGTGATGTTTCCGAGTGTGAACTCGCCCGGCACATGGTATGCAATGGCGGTGCTTGCCGTCTCCGCATTCACAATCAGGGTGTCACTGGCCGTGGGATCGTTGCCGCTGACGGTAATGTCTGTCAAACCGGTCGGCGTGGTCGGATCGTTGAGATTGATTTCGTCGCTGCCCGCCAGACCGTTGATTATCAAGTGCGCCTTGTTGGAGAATTCGTAAGATTCTTGATTATCAATCGTCACCAATCCAGTCGTGTTGGCGCCGAAGATTCCGCCGCCCGGTCCTTGGGTGTAATTGATGGCGTTCGCGGCCGGCGTGCCATTGACTGTCACGGTTGTTGCCGGAACGTTGTCCAGCACCGGCGCCAGACTCTGGAAGAACACGGATTGCGTGCCTCCCGGGCCGACAATGATGTCGCTGCCTTCTCCCGGATTAGGCCCAACAGTGTACGTGTCACTGGTCTGTGCCGTGCCGCCGGTCTGGGTCAATTGCAACGTATTGAAACCGCCGCCGCCGTTAAAGAAGATGCCGTTGGTGCTGCCCGCGGGCGTGGCGAAAAGTCCGGCGGTGCTATCAACGTCCACGGTATCTTTGCCTGTGCCGCCGTTAATGAACACCTTTTGCAACCCGGAAGCCCCGCTCCCATCCAGATCGACATTGTCGCCGCCGGAACCGGTATCGACGTCGACTTCGGAAATATTCTGGGCATTGATCGGCGAACCGTCCACGGTGATCGACGGATCGGAATTCACGACAATGGTATTGCTCGGCCCGTTGGGGGCTTTGACCGTGACGGTATCGTACCCTGTGCTGGTCGTGTGATTGAACGTTACAGGGCCGGCAAAAAAACTTGTAAACTGGTAATCCACGGTCAGCGAATCGTCGCTGGTATTGTTATCGGTGATAGTCGTCCCCGAGTAAGCGGCGGCTGGAGCGGTTTCGACCACCGCGCCATTGTCCAACAATTCGATGTTGGCGCCGTTCTTGCGCAAGATCAGTTGGTGCGGACCGGCCGTGGTGGGGACGGTGTAGTTGATGCCGGTTCCAGCCAGATCGGGCACCAGGATATTTGCCCTCGGCGAGCCTAAGCCAGTCACCAAGTCGTAGCCGGTGCCCGCTGCGGCTCCATTGTTGCCGGAAGTGACATCGTGGAAGTCGATTGACGGGAGGTTATAAAGCAATTTCTGCACCGAGTTGGCGCTGGTTGCAATGGAAGTGAGAAGACTGCTTCCCGCTAGCGCAAGTCCTTGATCGACGATGGCGATGAGTCCAGCCCAGCAAGGCGCCGAGAGGCTAGTGCCCCAGGTATTAAAGGTATCGCCGGGATTGAAAGCTCCTGGGGTTCCTGCTCCGTCGGAGTCGTACGTGAAAACAGGCGTCGGTTCTCCGCCCACGAATGACACATCGGGAGTTTCGCGCTTGCCGCTGCTTTGCACGCCATTTTGGTAAGCAGGTTCGCTTTCCACCGTGCTTATGCCGCCACCGCTCCCTCCATTGTTATTACCAACGGCAGTTCCACCGCTGGATGGCGCCAGGTTCGAGAATCCGGCTAGCGTGTAGGTAAACTGATTGGTTCCCGTCGAGGCGACAACGGTGAACGTGCCGTCGTAGTTGCTGTTAGCGACGCCGGCGATCGTGACAGTTTGCCCGGCATTAAAGTTTGTGGGAGTCGATGCCGAAGTGGTGATCGTGACGGTGTTACCCACCTCGGTGGCGCTGGCAATGGTTGGGTTGCTCCAGCCGGTTTCACTGTTATATGTGTTATCGGGGTTTACTAATAAATTGGTGCCGCCGACCGCTAGCACGTCGGGGGAAAATGCCGGATATCCGCCCGGTTCTCCGTTATCGCCGGTGCTGGCGACAAACGTAATCCCCGCGTGTTGAAAGATGGTGTCGTTCTGCGGATCCGGACCGGATACCTCCTGTCCGTATTCGCCCCCACCAAAACTCATTGACACAACCGAGACGCCCAAGCCCACTGCCCTGCTGACGCCTTGACTGACATCGGAACTGCCAAGCGAGTTGATCTCGATGAGAATAATATTTGCGCCCGGCGCAATGGAATGGGCCCATTCCACATCTAAGGTAGTTTCGCCTGTATCGACGGGGTTGTTAATAGTGCCACCCGTTGAACTAGCCAGGCCGGTTTTGGCGTTGTCCGTATACGTGAATTGCGTTGGACTCACGACGTGAATGTTGTTGAACGAACCATCGTACTGGCCGTCTTCCGCAATTACTACAGATCCGTTTTCGGAAAGCCCGTGGTTGCTCGAGGTATTGATGGTAACCGTGTTGCCGGATTCCGACGACGATGCAATTCCAATGTAGGAGGGACGCGCTCCACTTTCACCCACGACTTTGAAACTAGTTGGGTCTGCGACACCTTCGTGCACGTCGAACTGGTGCAAGTCACTATTATTGAAACTGGCACTTCCCGTATCCACTAACGCGGCATCGTCGCCTTCATCGAGGATAGCAATGGTTTGACCAGTACCGTCTCCCTTGATGCCGGAAAACGTAATTTGATCAATTCCATACGCATGGTTGACTTGAGTGGGCGTCAACGACAACATCCAGCGCTTTTCAAGCGGTTCGAACGATCGGAAGATAGATTTTCCAGCCCGTGAGTCACGAAATCGTTTAGCGCGATGATTTTTGTTTTGACTTGCAAAATGGCGACTCGATTGGCGACGCATCGATGCAATCTCCTGGTGCGAATTCAAGAATGTTGCGGGCGCAGATGAGACGAAGATCACCAAATGCCGGCGGGCCTGCTAATTCGGCGAGCCGCTAACATATCCGCGATTTTCCGCAAAGTCAACGATCTTGACGCAGTTTTTCCAGTTTATCCAATCACCCCCATTAGACAATTAAAGGAAAGGTGGGAAAACCGAGCCATTGGCCCGCTTCCCACACGCGAAGCGATCGTCGCCAACCTTCAACGGGTTCAGATTTTCTAAGTCGAAGCAGGCACGTGGTTTGCGAGGCGAAGAGAACCGCCAAAAGATATTAAAAACCAAGCGGCCATGCGCTTCAACGTAACGGAGTGAGCATCCGCACAGGCGCAAAAAAAACCAGGTTGGCGTCGCGAAACGCCAACCTGGCTGTAACGTTTTCGAAGAATTGCCTTTGCTTAGAAGCGAACTTCGGCCCGCGCGCTCAAGCCGGTGAAGGCAATCGTTTGGCCCACGCGGGTGAACGAACCACCCTGCACTGCCTGAATGAACTCGGCGGTGTCGACCGCGTTAAACCAGTAGGACGATATGTAGCCGACGCTGAATCGGCAACAATCGTGGCAGCTGGTCCACTGCAAGCCGCACTCGGTTTCGAGGATGGGGAGAACGCGGCCGTCATCCCAATGCGAGGTGGCCTCGAAAGTAGTGGTCAGCAGGTTGAACTGCGAATAGCGGCTGTCGAAATCGCCGAACAGCACGCTTAAATTGCCGCGGCCATACACAGAAAAGCGCGAGCCACCCAACCGCCACTGGCCGTTCAAGCCGGTCCGCATGCCGACGCCATCGAAGCCAATGTTCGTCGTCGTGAGCCGTGAACCGGTGGCGCCGGAGGATTCAGCATCTTGCTGGAAATCTTGCGACAAGTGGGCATATCGCACGCCCAGCACGAAGTCCAATTGTGCGCAATCGCCGCCACAAACCACCGTGGTGTAATCAATATCGGCAGTCTGGAAACTAATGTCATAGGTGGCAAACAACGAGCTGAAGGTTTCGGCGGCAGCCACCGTGGTTGGAATGAGAACCAACGAAGCAGCCGTGCCGCCAATTCCCGGCGGAGCTAGCAACAAATCGCTCGTGCTGGTGTCGTAGCGTGTGTAAGTTACCGTGAGTTCCGAGCAGGGCGAGCAAGCCCAATCGGCGCCCACGCGGTAGCCCGAGCTAAAATCCGGCTGCGCTGTTCCTACATCGCCGGCAGGAGCCGTGCCCAATCCGCCGACGCCGTTCTGCTGAATGCCATGTGCCATGTCGACGCCGAAAGCGCGCAAATACAAATACTCGCCGAACACACCGGTGCGATGTTCAAACATGTTTGCGCAGCAATTGCAGCAGGTTTGCTCGCAAGCGGCTGAGCATTCAGCGCCCTTGTCGGACGAATCGCAGGTGGCCGCAACCGGTATTACGGCGCCGACCGGAATCACGGCGCCACTGGAGATCGCCGGCGCCGGGGTGATAGGTGCGGTTCCAACCGTCAGTAAAGCTGCGCCGGTTGTGCCGGTTTGCGACGCGTCTTGAACGAGCGCGGTATAGCCGGTATTGGTGGCATAATTGCCCGAAGCGGTTGGGTCTTGCAGCGCTACCGACGGCATGCTCGGATGTCGTTCCGAGTACACCGGAGCGCTGACTGGCCAGTTTTGTTCGTCGGCTTTGGTCAATGCCGGGGCCGCCAATGAGCCCAACAGCATGGTGCCCCCCAGAACGATTCGCAAAGATTTCATGTCATTTCTCTTACAAACGGGTTTCTGTGTACAGGACGGAAAAACGCTACAACCCTCAATTGGCGTATCGACAGGAATAATCGGTCACTCGATTACAAAAATGCTGATCGTAAATGTCGACCCAAATTAACATTCTCCTTGCGGAGATTATCTGGCCGCGAGGGCGGAGCCGGCTCAGTAGCGCGTTAGACCGCGGCGCTGATAGCACACTGGTTGGCTCGGTGCAGATGACGCCATTGTCCAACTTGAAAAGGACGAGAGTGGTAACTTTTGATATTCAGTCACCACGTTAGTCCGGAAGCCAGAAAGCATGACGGTCGTCGAGAAGCGGCAGCAGGTTTTGAGTGCTGCGCGCGTCCTGGGAATTGACGATTTCGTCACCATTCAATTCCAGCAGCGCGTCGATTGAGTCGGGCGAAAGATTGCCGGAATGGTTGTTGCTTCCCGATGTGCTCACGGCGCAGTCGATCATGCAGGGCAAACTGGTCAGGATTGGCACTAAGAAAGACGATATCGAACCAGAATCCAGTGCGGGCCGCCCGTCGAAAACTGTGCGACTGCTGGTGGCCGCCGTCGACGCAGATGAAAGTGTGACCGCGGGTAAGACCCTTTGCAGGGCGGGCAGCAGCGAAGGCAGATCGCTCCCCAAAGAATCTGGATGGTTATCCTCGGTTGCAATTTTGATTCCGTTCATGCTGGAATCGCTGTTCGGTTCGGCGCCGGCTACGCCGGGTGCATTGCCTAGTGCGGCAGCAGCGATTGTGCTTGTCGGCATTTGCTCAATCGGATCTGAATTGGTTGCATCTGCAACTGTCAACGGTGCGGCCATGGCCATTGCACTGGAATTCGGTGGACTAGAACTTTCTTCTGTCGGCGGGCTGGAAGCGGCTCCCTCCGAGCTCGTGCTGCCGCCGCCGGCGAGGAGCACGTTAATGAGCGCCTGCAGGTCGATATTGTTGACGTGCCCATCGCTGTTGATGTCGGCAATGGTCAACAGATCCTGCGCCGAGAGACTGTGGCCGCTTTGATAGCCGTTCAAATTGACCAGCGCGCTCATCAGCGTCACCAGATCGGCAGCATCGCGGTGGCCGTCGAGATTGAGGTCTCCCTTCAAATAGGAAACCGTGACCGCCGCCGTGCCGCTGACTGCTCCGCTGGTGGCGCGAACCGTGGCCGAACCCACCGGCGACAAGAGGGCCGTATACACTCCGCTGGTCATGTTGATGTTGCCCACCGAGCCGGGATCGACACTCCAAGTAAACCCCGGCTGCACCGCCATGAGATTACCGAATTGATCGAGCGCCGTGGCCGAGAACGTCTGGCTTTGCCCGCTGATCAAATTGCTCGTGCCGGGGGACACGCTGACGTTGGTTAGCGTTTGGCTCACGGTCACATTCACGCTGCTGGTGATGGAAACGCCGGCGGCATCGGTGGCGGTGACTTGGAATGTGTAGCTTCCGGCCACGTTGAACGTGACCGTGGTGTTTTGCGCCGCCTGGGTGCCGTTGATGGAAAAAATCGGATTGGCGCCGGCCGGCTTGCTGGTGGCGGCCCAGGTGTATGTAATTCCAGCCCCGGAACCGTTTTCACTGGCCACGGCATTCAGCGCGGCACTGATTCCGGTCACAGGCGAAGGGCTGGCATTGGCCGCGGTGGTGAACTGTAATACGGAAACGTTTTGGAACGTGCTGGTGTTTAACGCTGCGGTATTGTGGGAAGTGACGGCCAGGCCCACATCCACTGTCGGGCTCATGGTGGCGGTCATTGAAGTGAGCAGCGTCCAGGTCACACCATCGGGCGAAGTGTAGGCGGTGAATAGATTTCCGCTGCGCGTTAAGCGAATCCAATAGGGCGCGGTAAGATTCGAGAGCGTCGTGGGCTGAATGATGTTGGCGGAGCCGCCGTCGGTGGTGCGCCCCTCCAGCTTGATGGGGTTGCCGCTGGCCGAGAGCGTGAGAAACGGATCGATGCCGTTGGCCGCCGTCGAATCGCGGAACATGATGCCCGCCTTGGCAGCAGAATTCGTGTTCGTAATCGAGGTGACTTCGGCCGTAATGCTGGCATCGCCGGTCACGGTTTTGTACAGATACTGGAACTGGTCCGACGTGCCCGAAATATCGTTCCCGCCGCCGGCCACCGTGTACACACCGCTCGTCGTGTTGAAATTGGAACTCCCAGCCGG